>DATGOZ010000141.1:0-3849 GCA_035305395.1 Taishania sp.
TGGGATATGATGCAGAGTTAATTCAGAATACAATTGAAAGCGAACGATCGATTGAACACGATCAAGAAGAAGCATACAAAACAACTGTAAAAAAAGCACAACGTTCTCTTATTTTTGCCATTCCGCTTTTCATCATTGGAATGTTTGGAATGCATTGGCCTTATGCAGACATCTGGATGTGGTTTTTAAGTACTCCTATCCTTTTTTTATTTGGAAACACGTTTTTCATCAATGCATACAAACAGTTGAAAACGGCAACATTTAATATGGACTTTTTGGTTGCCATGAGTACAGGTGTTGCATACATCTACAGCATATTTGCGGTGATTTACAATTTTAATTTCGCACATCATAACACATTTCATCATGTCTATTTTGAAGCCTCTGGAATTGTCATTTCATTCATTCTTATTGGAAAAGCACTGGAACAAAAAGCGAAGTTTACAACCAATTCAGCGATTAAGAATTTAATGGAATTACAGACTGACACTGTCACTATTTTATTGGAAGACAATTCATCAACCAAAGAAATTCCAATTGAAGCTATTCAACCCAACGATTGTGTGCTAATCAAGCCTGGGGATCGCGTTCCAATTGATGGAATAGTCGAATTTGGAAACGCTTACATCGATGAAAGTACTATAACTGGAGAACCGATTCCAACACGTAAGGAAAGAGGAAGTAAAGTACTCGCTGGAACACTCAATCAGTCAGGTTCGCTACACGTCAAAGCAACTGCTATCGGAGAACAAACAGTTTTAGCGCAAATTATACAAATGGTTAAATTGGCGCAAAGTAGCAAAGCACCAATTCAACGAAAAGTAGACAAGATTTCAGCCATATTTGTTCCAACAGTTTTGGGAATTGCACTCTTGACCTTCATCCTTTGGATTATTTTTGGAGGTCACAATGCTGTTGAAATGGGCATCAAATCAGCAATAACCGTTTTAATTGTAGCGTGCCCATGCGCGTTGGGATTAGCTACACCAACAGCAATCATGGTTGCGATGGGAAAAGGTGCTCAAGATGGAATTCTAGTCAAAGATGCTACAAGTTTGGAAATCGGACAACAGGTTGATACCGTAATTCTCGATAAAACAGGAACCATCACAGAAGGAAGTCCAAGTGTTAAGGATATCAAATGGATGCAGTCAGACAATCAACTTGCTAAGGATTTACTCTATACCATGGAAAGTCAATCCGATCATCCACTTGCACACGCAATCGTGAATCACCTCAAATCGGAAGCTTTATTTATCAACAACCTAGCTATCGAAAACAACGATGGTAAAGGATTAATAACCTCATTCCAAAACAAAACATATTGGGTTGGTAATCCTCAATTTGTACAAGAAAATGGACACCAATTAACACCCGATCAACTCCACTGGTTACAGCAAGAAAATGCAGGTTTGACTGTGTTGGTATTCGGCTCATCTGAAGCAATTTTAGCATTGATTTCTATTCATGATTCAATCAAGCAACATTCAAAAATGGCAATTCAAAAACTGCAAGAAAAAGGAATTGAAGTAATCATGCTTACAGGTGATAATGAAAAGGCTGCCAAAACAGTTGCAGAAACGGTCGGAATCAAAGCTTTTCTTGCAAATCAATTGCCCTTAGATAAAGAACAATACGTCAAAAAATTACAAGAAGCGGGCAAGGTTGTCGCAATGATTGGAGACGGAACAAATGATAGTAGTGCCTTAGCGCAAGCAGATTTAAGTGTATCGATGGGAAAAGGAAGTGACATCGCAAAAGACGTTGCACAAGTAACAATTGCATCCTCCGATTTATTGAAAATTGTAGATTTTATCACGCTTTCACGTTTAACTTCACAAACCATCAAACAAAACCTCTTTTGGGCTTTTATTTACAACATTGTTTGTATTCCAATTGCAGCAGGCATTCTCTACCCAATCAATGGTCTACAAATCAATCCAATGTGGGCAGGAGCTGCTATGTCGCTCAGCTCAATAAGCGTTTTATTAAACTGTCTCATTCTAAAAGGAAAAAAGATTACACAATAAGCAATGCAAAAAGTACAGTGGATTGCTAATAAATCAATTCACTTCGCTAAATTTGTAGCTTTCTTATCAGTGTGAAAAATATTAAATTATATCAAGTTTTCCTTGCTTTCTTGGGGGTGGTTATTGTACTGCTAACAATTAGTTTCTTCATGCCTCAAGATGGCGTTCGTTTTTTGGGAATGACATTGAAGTTTCCAACAATTGATAGATTATTACATCCTAAAAAACAAGAGACAGCTAACATCGATGAAATAATATTGGAAGTCGATACAACGTTCACAGAACCACTTATTCAACATCAAAATGGTAGTGATGGTTCGATGGGAGCACCAAATGCGGAACAATTGAATGTTAAAAATTCGACTATCATTCATTTGAACGAAGCTGGAATAACAAACTTGCACCGTTTCTTCGAAAAAATGGATGCAGCTGCTACAACTAAAAAGAAAGTCCATATCCTTCACTACGGAGATTCACAAATCGAAGGTGACCGTATGACTGGATTCATTCGCGAACGTTTACAAAATCAATTTGGAGGTAATGGTCCAGGACTCGTACCAGCTAATAATGTATATAATACACTCGCTTTCATTCAATCATATTCATCCAATTTTGTGCGTTACACCTGCTTTGGTGGCGAAAAATTGAACAATCGAAAATATGGTGTAATGGGATCTGCTGCTCGTTTTACGAAAGAATACAAGGACAGCACAGAAATAGCCAACGAAAAGACAATGAAAACAGCGTGGATTGAACTTGCTGCATCGCCAAGTGCATATGGTCGTTCTAGAAGTTTCAACACCGTGAAAATGTACTACAATAGTTGCATCAAACCATGTGCAATCAACGTGTATGAAAACGGAAACCTCATCCATCAAGATAGTTTAATTGCTGACGGTAAATCTCATATTTTTAAACTGACTTTTCCAGGAACACCAGGTAAACTCAAATTTGAATTTTCAAGTACGATAAGTCCAACAATCAGCAATTTTAGCTTAGAAGGAGATTATGGAATTCAAATGTCAAACATCGGAATGCGTGGGTCGAGTGGAACAATTTTTGGTTCTATGGATCGAGGTGTAGTAGCCGAAGCGATGAATGATTTGAATACTGAATTAGTTATCATGCAATTTGGAGGAAACTCTGTTCCTTCATTCAAAGATAGCTCTGGAGTTCGCAATTATGCAAATTATTTCAAGGGACAATTAAATACCATTAAATCAATTCGTCCATCAGCTGCAATTATTGTTATCGGTCCGAGTGACATGTCAAAAATGGTTGATGGCATTTATGAAACCTATCCGCTTTTGCCTTATTGTGTGGAGCAAATGAAAAAAGTTTCACTAGAAGTTGGAGCTGGTTATTGGGATTTATACGATGCAATGGGTGGTAAAAACTCAATGCCTGCATGGGTAGCAAAAGGGCTGGCAGGAAACGACTACATTCATTTTAGTAATGGTGGAGCTCGTGTTGCTGCGCAATTATTTTACGATGCATTGATTGCTGAATATGTTAAATGGAGTGGAAAAGGAGCGCAGTAAATGAAGCAATTAATTTGTACGTTTTTTCTTGTTGTATTAAGTTGGTTGAGTTGGACATCTGTTCAAGCACAGGATCCTGATTCATTAACATACAACCAAATAGATGAGTTTCTTGTTGCTGACACATTAGATTCACTAGAGAGGCAGCCTTATCCGTTTATTGATTATTCCAAAAATGTATTCAAATTTTACAGTCAGCAAAGCCCCAATTTTGAGCACCTATATCACCAACTTGATTCCATGATTACCTATAAAGATAGAAAACTCAACTTCTATCA
>DATGOZ010000142.1:0-2451 GCA_035305395.1 Taishania sp.
TGGTGTATAAACTAAGGTATAAAAAATCTGAACTTGAATTTAGTGACTTACCAAAAGAAAAATTAAAAACCGCTAAATCCACTTCCATTGATATGGATAATTTAATGAACAGTATCAATGGAGCTGGAGAGTTATATAAGGAATTAAGTAGAAAATGTCACCCTGACCGTTTTGTTAAATCTGACAAACAATCTTTAGCCGAAGAAATATTTCAAGAAATATCTAAAAATAAAAGAAATTTTAAAGCTTTACAAGATTTGAAAGTTAGGGCTAAAAATGAATTAGAAATCAATTAAACAAAATAAATATGGAAGACGGAAGAGTAATATTTATGATTTTGGGACTTGCACTAAGAATTGTAGGAGCAGTTGTATGTTCTAATAAAGCAAAAGAATTAAATCGCAGTACTGGTGGTTGGGGCTTTTTTGGCTTTATTTCACCAATAATCGCAATGATTTGGATCCAATTTATGAAGCCAATTATGGTATGGGACAGAAATATTGAAATTAATAAAAGTCAAGACGAAAAGTAAAAACTGAAGCTGGTGACAGGCGATTCACCACATGGATGCTTCAAGGACTTGGTAGGTGATAATTCAGCAAGCTCAGCACAGAGTGTGATTAATTATACTCTATCTCGCAATAGCTTTTGTGGAAAATCCTACTCCACCAAATAGAAGTGCAATTATGGAAATTCATATCTTTAACTGCTATCAATACACCACACCCTTCGCATAATACCATTTTCCATTTAAAAATGAAAACGTAGATAACTCATGATGCGTGTAGTGATCGCCATTGGGATCCATGTAGCTAGCTTTGAATTCAACGATCGAGCTGGAAGCTTTTACGATTTCGAGTTTATACCACTTATTTTCTGTCGACCAATCGATGATGTCTTGTTTATCGTATAATTTTCGTTTTGCTGGAAGCGTTGTTTCGATGAGGTAGTCTGGCAAGCAAAGTGCATAAGCAGCATAGCGCGAGCGCATCAATTTTTCTGCTGTGGGAGCTGGAACACCGTTATGGAATACAGCGCAACATGCTTCGTAGTTTGAACCAGAGCAACAAGGGCAAGGATTATTTGCTATCATAGTTGCAAAAATAAGTCAAAACAATGAGTTGGGAATTATTTTCAGTATCAAGGCATAGTGTGTATATTTGTCAAAAAAATTAAGATGACATACGATATCGCCATTATAGGAGGTGGAATTGTTGGAGCTGCAACGTTCTACAAGCTTCAAAAAAGAAACCCCAACTTGTCTATTGTACTGCTAGAGAAAGAAACTAAATTGGCTGATCACCAAACAGGTCACAATTCTGGAGTGATCCACTCAGGATTGTACTACAAACCTGGTTCGTTGAAGGCGAAAAATTGTTATCAAGGTCGACACGAATTGGTTGCTTTTGCGAAGGAGTATGGCATCAAACACGATGTGTGTGGTAAAGTTGTTGTTGCAACAGACCCAAAAGAATTGCCTCACATGGATAAAATTTTCCAAACAGGATTGGAAAATAACATCGAAGGAATTGAGAAAATTACTGCGGAGCAAGTAAAGGAAATCGAACCATATGTTGAATCGATTGGTGGAATCTGGGTTCCATGCACTGGTATCATCGATTTTAGAGGTGCAACAGAGAAAATGGCTGAATTGGCATTGGCTCAAAATGCTGCAAGTGCATTGAAAATGGGTCACGAAGTTATCGGTATCGAACGTAATGGCGAAACATCAACAATCAAAACAAATAAAGGAGATTTTACTGCAAAACATTTGATTTTCTGCGCTGGCTTACAAGCTGACCGTATGGCACGAAAAGATGGTGTAAAACTAAAAGAACAAGTGGTTGGTTTCCGTGGCGATTATTACGAATTGACAGAACAAGCAAAACACAAGGTTAAAAACTTAATTTACCCTGTTCCAAATCCTGATTTCCCATTCTTAGGTGTACACTTTACACGCATGACGGATGGAGAAACGGAATGTGGACCAAATGCCGTGTTTACTTTCAAACGTGAGGGATATGGTAAAACAGATTTCTCATTACGCGATACAGCGGATGCGCTGAGTTATGGTGGAACATGGAAATTGTTCTTCAACAACATGAGTTTTGGTATCAATGAATACCGCAGAGCATTCTCAAAGAAATTGTTTTTAAAGACTTTACAACGCATGATTCCATCTTTGGAAATGGACGATTTAAAACCAGGTCGTTCTGGAGTTAGAGCTTTGTTGTTAGCGAAGGATGGTGACACGAGAGATGATTTCAGAATTGAATATCACGGAAATTCAATCCACGTGTTGAATGCTCCATCACCAGCAGCAACCGCATCTTTGGCAATTGGTGGTTACATTGCAGACGAAGCTGAAAAACACTTTGGTATTAAATAGAACAAAAGCCGGTCAACATGATCGGCTTTTTATTTATTGTACATCAAATATCAGTTCGTTGA
>DATGOZ010000143.1:0-2590 GCA_035305395.1 Taishania sp.
TTACTGCCCGGAGATAAAGTAAAATTAGAAATGAGTCCTTACGATTTATCTAAGGCGAGAATAACTTACAGATACTAATATTTAGTTTCAGGTTTCAGGTTTTAGGTTTCAAGTTTGTATAAAAACTAAACCTGACCTGAAACAAGAAACAAGAAACAAGAAACAAAGATGAAAGTAAGAGCATCCATTAAAAAAAGAAGTGCCGAGTGCAAAATTGTACGTCGAAAAGGCAAATTATATGTTATTAACAAAAAGAACCCAAAGTTCAAACAAAGACAAGGTTAAGATATGGCAAGAATAGCAGGTGTAGATATCCCAAAACAAAAAAGGGGTGTAATCGCGTTAACTTACATATTTGGAATAGGTAGAAGCCGTTCCAAAGAAATTTTGGCACACGCCGAAGTAAGTGAAGATATTAAAGTTTCAGATTGGAATGACGACCAGATAGGCCGCATTCGTGAAGCTGTTGGTAAGTACAAAATTGAAGGTGAATTGCGTTCAGAAGTACAACTAAACATCAAACGTCTCATGGATATTGGATGTTACAGAGGTATCAGACACAGAGCGGGTCTTCCGTTAAGAGGTCAACATACTAAAAATAACTCTCGTACCAGAAAAGGAAAACGTAAAACCGTTGCTAACAAGAAAAAAGCAACCAAATAATCCCTAGAGATATGGCAAAAGCAGCAGTAAAAAAGAGAAAAGTAAATGTTGAATCTGTAGGTCAGGCACACGTTAACGCTACATTCAATAACATCATTATATCTTTAACCAATAAAAACGGAGACGTAATCGCATGGTCGTCTGCCGGAAAAATGGGATTTAAAGGATCAAAGAGAAATACACCTTATGCCGCTCAGCTTGCAGCAGAAGATGCTTCAAAAGTAGCTCTTGATGCAGGATTGCGAAAAGTAAAAGTGTATGTAAAAGGACCGGGAAATGGCAGGGAATCTGCTATTCGTACTATCCATAACAGCGGTATTGAAGTATCAGAAATTATTGATATTACTCCAATGCCACACAACGGATGCCGGCCTCCAAAAAGAAGAAGAGTATAAGTATTTTAGATTTACGAATTACGATTGTAATTCGTAAATCATATATCGTAAATTAGTAATCAATTAGTATAAATAAACGAAGGAGTTAGATAAATGAAGGATAAGCCTTAATTCATTGTCCCTTCAAAAATAATTTTAAAAAATGGCAAGATACACAGGACCCAAAACCAAAATAGCCCGTAAATTCGGTGAAGCTATCTTTGGTGATGACAAAGCTTTTGAAAAAAGAAATTACCCTCCCGGACAACACGGTGCCGCAAAACGCAGAGCTAAAAAATCTGAATATGCCACCCAGTTAATGGAAAAGCAAAAAGCAAAATATACCTATGGTGTGTTAGAGCGTCAATTCCGTAACATGTTTAAAAAAGCAACTGCTGCACGAGGTATTACCGGTGAAGTATTGTTACAATTATGTGAATCTCGTTTGGATAACGTGGTTTACCGATTGGGATTGTCACCTTCAAGAAGTGGTGCACGCCAATTAGTTTCACACAGACATATCACTGTTAACGGAGATATTGTAAACATTCCTTCCTACCAATTGAAAGCAGGTGACGTCATTGCTGTAAGAGAAAAATCGAAATCTCTTGAAGTCATCCAAAATGCACTAGCAAATTCTAGCAACGTGTACGAGTGGATGACCTGGAACAATGAAACTAAACAAGGAACTTTCGTTTCAGTTCCTGAAAGAGTTCAAATTCCGGAAAATATCAACGAGCAATTTATCGTCGAATTATACTCTAAATAATAACTGATACAAAACGCACTATGGCAATATTAAATTTTCAAAAGCCCGACAAAGTCATTATGATTGATTCAACTCCTTTTGAAGGGAAGTTTGAATTTAGACCTTTAGAACCAGGCTATGGATTAACAGTAGGTAATGCTTTAAGAAGAGTTTTGTTGTCTTCTTTGGAAGGCTTTGCTATAACATCTGTGAGAATTGAAGGTGTTGATCACGAATTTTCAACAATTGCCGGCATAGTTGAGGATGTCACTGAAATTATTTTGAACTTAAAGCAAATTAACTTTAAGCGTCAAATCGATGAAGTTGATAACGAAACCGTTACCATTTCCATTTCAGGACAAGAACAAATTACTGCCGGAGATTTTCAGAAATTCATCTCAGGATTTCAGGTGTTGAACAAAGATTTGGTCATCTGTAATTTAGATGCTAAAGTGAGCATCAACATGGAATTGACCATTGAAAAGGGTAGAGGATATGTTCCTGCAGAAGAGAATAAAAAAGCATCTGCACCAATCGGAACCATCTTTACAGATTCAATTTTCACACCAATAAACAATGTGAAATATGCGGTTGAAAACTACCGTGTTGAGCAAAAAACAGATTACGAAAAATTAATTTTCAAAATTATTACTGACGGATCAATCAATCCTAAGGATGCATTGACTGAAGCAGCTAAGATTCTAATCCATCACTTCATGCTATTCTCTGACGAGCGTATCACATTAGAAGCCGATGAAATTGCACAAACAGAAACTTATGATGAAGAATCACTTCACATGAGACA
>DATGOZ010000144.1:0-3164 GCA_035305395.1 Taishania sp.
AACTGTTGAAGCCTTAGCAAATGATTTAGCACAAATTTGTTTAAAAGAAAAACTAGTCCAAAAAGTGATCATCAAAGTTGAAAAGCCTGGTGCAGTCCGTTTTGCAAAATCTGTGGGAGTAGAAATTGAAAGAAAACGTGATGAATAAAGTATATTTGAATCTTGGTTCAAATATTGAGTCAGAAAAAAACATTCCTCAAGCCGTGAAGTTATTAAAAGAAGTTGTAAAAGTAGAATCTGTTTCTTCTGTTTGGGAGACAAAATCTGTTGGGTATGATGGCGCAAATTTCTTGAATGTTTGCATTTTGATTTTTACTCCCCTCCAAGCTGAGGAATTAAAAAATCAAATCCTTCGTCCAATTGAAAATCAGGTAGGGCGTGTACGAAGTGAAAATAGATTTGCCCCCCGTACGATAGATATTGATATTATCTTGTTCAATGAAACGCCTCACAATCTTGAAACCTGGAATCATGCTTTTGTGACCGTTCCACTAGCAGAATTAAATCCAGACTTGGTTCATCCACTCGAAGGCAAATCACTTTTTGAGGTTATCAAGCAAAATCAAGTGTGGATTATGAAACGTGAGGATGTGGTTATATCCTAAGTGGGTCTGCACCTCTATCCAAATGATTCAAAAACTCCTGCCTAGTTGCTACACGTGTTCTGAATGTTCCTAACATTGTTGAAGTTGTCATGCGGGCATCATGTTTTTTCACACCGCGCATCATGGCACATAAATGTAATCCCTCTACCACCACTGCAACGCCTTGAGGTTTGAGCAAATCCATAATGAAATCTGCAATTTGACGTGTCATTTGTTCCTGGACTTGCAAACGGCGAGCGAACATATCTACAATGCGTGGAATTTTGGAAAGCCCAATGACCTGTCCGTTAGGTATGTATGCCACGTGTGCTCGCCCCATGAACGGAAGCATGTGATGTTCACACATACTAAAGTATTCAATGTCGCGTACAATCACCATGTCATCATAAGTGACATTGAAAATTGCTTTGTTCACTAGTTTTTCTGTATCAGTCTTATATCCGCTTAGTAATTCGGGATACATACGAGCTACGCGCTTGGGAGTATTGAGTAAACCTTCACGGTTAGGATCCTCACCAAAAGCTATTAGCATAGAACGAACTGCTTCTTCAATCTTAGGCATATCAATTTCGGAATCGATTTGATTTTCAAATTCATCATTTATTTCAGGGTTTTGCATGTGGCTCTCCAGGTTTTGATTTTATCAAATTACACCGTATTTATTGATTTGCATTTAAAATAAAGCCATCATGTTTGATATTTCTAACGCCCCATTTGCTTTTTTAGATATCGAAACCACTGGGCTTTCACCTTGGTTTGGAGATAGGATTTGCCAAGTTGCTATTGTCCTAACAGAAGGAAAACGCATCAAACAAACATTCGACCTGCTCGTTAATCCTGAACGTGACCTTTCACCCGCAGCTGTCTATATCAATGAACTTGAGGAAGAAAAGCTAAAAGAAGCCCCGCGTTTTGTTTTGGTTTCTAACGAAATTGAAAATGCTTTAAAAGATACAGTTGTGGTCTGCCACAATGCTAAATTTGACATCCAATTTTTAGATAACGAATACCGAAAATTAAACCGCCATATTGAAATCCCCAACTTAATTGACACTTTATTAATCGCCCGCAATTTTTATCAATTGCCATCATATAGTTTAAATCAACTGGCAAAGGAATTTAATATTTCTACTAACATGCAGGAATCACATGCTCTGGCAGATACTATTAAATTAAAAAATCTTTTCTTTGCCATGATGGATTCGTTGAAAACTATCAACAAATCATTAGATGATTTTATCGGGATCTATAATTCACCTGCTTGGCCTCAAGAAGGGATTTATTTACCCACAGAATTAAGTGAAGCGATTAATAGTGGTAAAAAATTATTCATCAAATATATAGATAAAGATGGCGAAACTTCAGAACGCTGGATTACCCCAAAAGATGTAATCGGTTTAGCAGATTATATTTATTTGCAAGCCTATTGCCACAGCCGCGAGGCAGAACGAACGTTTCGATTAGATAGAATCTTGAATATAGAGATTGATGTAGAACAATAAAAGAGCAGAAAATTCTGCTCTTTTTGTTTATTCTTTCTTTTGGTTGAGGATTTGAGTCAGTGCATTTTGGAAAACCTCATATGGCTGTGCACCGACAATGGCGTATCGATCATTTATTACATACGTGGGGACCCCGCTTACACCAATCTGATAGGCCCATTGCACCTGATTTGCAACTTCTTCAGTATACATACCGTTTTCAACTTTTTGTTGCATATCATTTGCATCCAAACCAACTTCCTCAGCAGCAGAACGAAGCACTTCCCAATTACTTGGATCCAAACCCATGCCATATACTTTATGAAAAACAACCTTATGAAATTCGTTTAATTTTCCATGTAATCGTGCATATTCTGTAGCCTCATGGGCCAAACGTGTATTATAAAAACGTTCTGTAGAAACGAATGGCAAGTTATGTTGATTTGCTAATTGATGTAAATAGTCTTCCGAGCCATTTGCTCGTGCTTTTAAGACATATTCTGGCAAATCCATACCTTCAGGCGGAGTATCAGGGCGAAGATAAAACGGTCGCCATTCAATCTCGATTTTGTATTCAGTTTTAAGCCTCTCGACCACACCCTGGCCGACATAACACCATGGTCATATATAATCAGAAAAAATAGTTAATTTAAAATCCATTGACTGTCCTTTTCGAAGTTCATAGACAGTCAATGGAGGAAAATTCTTACTACAAATTATTAATCGTAATAGACGTAACAGTTATACTTTATGCCTGATGGGGTGGTAACAGTAGGATTCCATGAATCGATTTTATCGATTGGATATGTATCAAGTTCAGATTTGACTGAGGCCAACGCATTATCTGCCAGGTAGCGAGTGAGGCGGAATGATTGCCATTCATACTCACTCGTAACTTGTTCTCGTTTATAGCGAATACAAACCAAAGACGAGGCTACTTTCTCATGGACCAAATCAGGTAGATCCGAAGAATTAAGTGCATTTACAAGTGGAAAAATCGCATCATCAGAGAGCTGGATGAAATATTGTGAGTCTAAATCTACAGCATCAGGTTGAGTCAATTCTCGTTTGATGTTTT
>DATGOZ010000145.1:0-5090 GCA_035305395.1 Taishania sp.
GGCTAATCCAACGTTTGCCGCTAAAAGACAGTTTTTACCTAATACTGTATCATGGCCAATATGTACCATGTTATCAATTTTAGTTCCTTCTCCAATTTCAGTGTTAGCAGAAACCCCAGCATCAATTGTACAATTAGCACCAATTTCCACACGATCATTGATTTTCACCCAACCACATGTATGCATTCTTGTAAAACCCTCAGGTTTTCTTTTGTAATAAAATGCATTATGACCGATTGTAGTATTTGGTCCAATAATCACATCGTCGCCGATAATTGTACGGTCTAAGATAACTGCACCTGGTAAAATTTTCGTGTTTTTACCAATTTTAACATAATGTCCGATATATACATTTGGATAAATGATTGCTGTTTCATCAATTTGAGCATTCGGACTTATCATTTCGTCTTGCGTTGTTGGAGGACAGAAATGGATTGTTAATTTATTAAAATCGTCGAAAGGAGCTGTAGAAATTATGAGTGCTTTTCCTTCCGGACATTCAACTTCTTTGTCGATTAGAATTGTTGTAGCAGCAGATTTTAGTGCCTTTTCGTAGTATTTCGGGTGATCTACAAAAACTAAATCACCAGCAACAACCTTATGAATTTCATTAATTCCTGAAACAATATGATTGCTATCTCCTACAAACGAACAATTGATTAAATCTGCTATTTCCTTAACGGAGTATTTTCTGTCCAGCTTCATAATTTCCTATTTTAAACAAAAGTACTAGGAAATAATGTTGTATCAATTAGGCTCAGAACAATGTTTTCCGCTTTAATTTGTTGATAGCGCTTTACACGTTTGCATTACTTTTTAGCTAACCAATCCAAAATCATTTGTTTTACCTCCTTGATTCCTTCAACGGCACTTTTTTGAATACACTTAAAATGAGATGGAACTTGTATTTCACTACTGTTAGGATCAATTAAAATACACAAACAATTGGGGTTTGTTGCATGGATCAAACCGGCAGCTGGGTAAACATTTAAAGAAGTACCAATTACAATTAGCACATCGGCACTTTGAATAATTTGTTGTGCCACATCATAATTAGGAACAGATTCTCCAAACCAAACAACATGAGGTCTCAAAGGATAACCATCATCACAAAAATCCTTAGAAATATCTAAATCTCCATAAACTGGATAATACTTAGATTCTTTCTTTGGACCACTACTTTTTGCAAGCATAATGTTCCCATGTAAATGCAATACATTTGAAGAACCTGCACGTTCGTGTAAATCATCAATATTTTGTGTTATAACCGTTACATCGAAGTAATTTTCTAATTCAACAATATCCAAATGAGCTTGATTCGGTTTAGCTAGAGCGATATTTCTTCTCCTGAGATTATAAAATTGTTGTACCAAATTAGGATTAGCATTCCAAGCTTCAGGTGTTGCGACCTCTTCTATTTTGTAATTTTCCCACAATCCTCCAGTGTCTCTAAATGTTGCTATTCCACTTTCTGCACTCATTCCTGCACCACTAAAAACGATTATTTGTGTTTTCATTTATATCATAAAAATAAATTTAGCATTCCAATATACGCATTTCATATGAACCACCAAACTATAGGGAGTTAAGCAAAATTGTCATTAATTTGATACTTTACATTAAAAAGCTCTTGTGTGTATGAAAAGAACATTACTCTTTGTATTTGGATTCAGTGGTCTTGGATTCATTACCTTTTCTCAACAAACTCCTGTCTCGCAATCACCACAAAAGAAGGTTGCATTATTGGAAGAATTAACGGGAATAAATTGTCAATACTGTCCAGATGGTCACCGCATGGCTAACAACTTAGCAAATGCAAACCCAGGAAAAGTTGTATTGGTTAATGTACATGCTGGTGGTTATGCAAATCCTGGTTCAGGGCAACCAGATTTAAGAACAACAGCAGGAACTGCATTAAATACATTCTTCGATCCAGATGGATATCCAACAGGAACTGTTCAAAGAACTCGTTATGGAAGCGAACCTTCTTTAGCAACAGATAGAACAAATTGGTCATCTTTGGTTAATACTACAATCAACCAAGATTCTCCAGTAAATATTGCTATGAACGCTGAAATAGATGCATCAACAAGACAATTGGTTGTTACTGTTGAAATGTACTATACAACGCCACAAGCAGCAGGAACAAATCATTACTTGAACATTGGTATTTTACAAAACAATTATGAAGGACCACAAGTTGGATCTAGTTATAATTCCGCTGCTGTACTACCAAATGGAAAATATTTACATCAACATATGTTTAGAGGCTATGTTAACAATGGTGGTACTTGGGGAGAAGCAATTGATGCATCTCAATCAGGTGTTATCACAAAAACGGTTACATATACGCTTCCTGCCAACATCAATAATATTCCATTATCAATTGGTGATTTAGAATTTTTTGCCTTTTTACATGAAGGAAAGAATGGTGTATCCAACAGTAAAGTAGTTACTGCAGCTAAAGTTTCTCCAACATATGTAAATGTTCCTACGGCTACAGCAAATGCCAATACAATTGTTAACAACATGTTGGTTTGTAGCGGTCAAAGTGTTGCTCCAATAGTGAAAGTCGTAAATAGCGGTGATGAAATTACTTCATTAGAATTTTCAACATCCATAGGTGGAGAAACGCCACAAACTTACTCTTGGACAGGGTCAATTCCTCAATTTGGAATTAAAGAAATTACATTACCTGCAATGGTCGTTACATCAGCAACAAATACAACTGTAGCTGTAACGATAACATCTGTAAATGGAGGGCAAGGACAAATAGGTACTGCTACAACAACAAGAGCAATTAACGTTGTACAAGGAACTGCTAATAGTTCGGTTGGACAAGTAAAAATCAAGACTGACAACTATGGTTCTGAGACAAGTTGGAAAATTTACAATTCAAACAATACTGTTGTTGCACAAGGTGGTCCATACGCAAATCAAACTTCGCAACAAGCAGATGTAAACTTCAACATTGAACCAAATGAATGTTATAGAATCGTATTGAAAGATTCATATGGAGACGGATTTACAGGTTCATACGGTAATGGAAAATTTGAAGTGTTTTCAGGAGGAGAATTAGTTGTAGCAATTACAAATTTCACGACAGATGAAAAAGTTGAAGGATTCCAGAGTGCTGCTGTATTAGCTACTGATGCGCTTTCTGAATTAACATCATTGACAATCTATCCAAACCCAGCGTCTGAAAACATCAACCTTTCTTTTGAAGCAATGGGAGGAGAATATGCAATTGAAATAACAGACTTACAAGGTCGTGTTATTAAAAATGAAATTCATTCTAATTTAGAAGGACAGCAAAACTTGAAAATTGCAGTAGACAATTTGAAAGCAGGAAATTATTTAGTTAGTGTTAGAAAAGATGGTGGCTCATTCACAAAAATGATCGCTATCCAATAATTCTAACCGTGTGTAGTTACGAAGGGGAGGTCAAATTTGACCTTCCCTTTGTTTTTACATATATGTCAACAAAATTATATTCATTATCTTTGCAGGCTTATAATATTCCAATTTAACAATGAATCAAAAATATCAGGAATACAAAGGATTGAATCTGCCAAACGTAGCAAAAGCTGTATTGGAGAAATGGAATACTGAAAAAGTATTCGAACAGTCGATTACTTCACGTGAAGGAAAGAAACCATATGTGTTTTTTGAAGGTCCACCATCAGCGAATGGTTTACCAGGAATTCACCATGTGATGGCACGTTCAATTAAAGATATTTTTTGTCGTTACCAAACTTTGAAAGGTTTCCAAGTGAAACGTAAAGCTGGTTGGGATACGCACGGTTTGCCTGTTGAACTAGGTGTAGAAAAAGAATTAGGAATTACCAAAGAAGATATTGGAACAAAAATCTCTGTAGATGAATACAACGCTGCTTGTAAAGCTGCAGTTATGCGCTACACGGATATTTGGAACAACCTAACAAAAGAAATGGGTTACTGGGTGGATATGGAAGATCCATATATCACGTACGAACCAAAATACATGGAATCTGTTTGGTGGTTATTGGGTCAGTTGTATAACAAAGGATTGTTGTACAAAGGATACACCATTCAACCCTATTCTCCAAAAGCAGGAACAGGTTTGTCTTCCCACGAGTTGAACCAACCTGGTTGTTATCGTGATGTAACGGACACAACAATCGTTGCGCAATTTAAAGTTGCAAACGGATCTGTTTCACCCTTTGAAGGGGAATCAAAAGGGAAAACTTTCTCTGAGAATACCTATTTCCTTGCGTGGACGACAACTCCTTGGACTTTGCCATCTAACACTGCGTTGACAGTTGGACCAAAAATTGAGTATGTATTGGTGAAGACCTTCAACCAATATACATTCGAACCAATTAATGTAATTCTTGCTAAGAACTTGGTAAATTATCAATTTGGAGGTAAGTACTTCTTGGCGGAATCAGATGCTGATTTAGCAAACTATAAATCAGAGGACAAAAAAATCCCCTACATGATCCTAGGTGAATGCAAAGGGTCTGATTTAGTAGGAATCAAATACGAGCAATTATTGCCTTACGCATTGCCACATGAAAATGCAGACAAAGCATTTCAAGTTATTCTTGGAGATTTCGTTACGACGGAAGATGGAACAGGAATCGTACACACAGCACCTACGTTTGGTGCGGATGACGCAAAGGTGGCTGCTGATGCAGGAGTACCTGCAATGTTGGTATTGGACGAAAACGGAAAAGCGGTTCCACTAGTAGATTTACAAGGTCGTTTTCGCCCTGAAATGGGTGAATTTGCAGGTATGTACGTGAAAAACGAATACTATAATGAAGGTGAAGCACCTGAAAAATCTGCAGATGTACAAATTGCTATCAAGTTAAAAACGGAAAACAAAGCATTCAAAGTAGAAAAATACGTACACAGTTACCCACATTGTTGGAGAACAGATAAACCGATATTGTACTACCCATTGGATTCATGGTTCATTCGCGTGACGGATGTAAAAGACCGCATGATCGCATTGAACAATACAATTAACTGGAAACCAGAATCTACAGGTTCAGGTCGTTTCGGAAAATGGTTGGAAAACGCCAACGATTGGAACTTATCACGTT
>DATGOZ010000146.1:0-8309 GCA_035305395.1 Taishania sp.
GAAAAGTATTTTGGGATGGAAATTTAAGAAGCACAGATATTCATAATTTAGATCTAAGATGGGAACTATTTCCAAGCCTAAATCAAACAATATCGGTGAGTGCATTCTACAAAAAGTTTATTAATCCAATCGAGATTGTTCAATATGCTTCACAAGCTGGATCTTTTCAACCAAGAAATGTAGGAAATGGTCAAGTAATTGGTAGTGAAATTGAATTACGAATTGGACTGGGATTCATTTCAGAGAAAATCAAGTCAATCCAACTGATTGCAAATGCTACGGTGACAGATTCAAGAATTCAATTTAGCGAAACAGAAAAAGAAAGTAGAATTATCAATGCAAGAACAGGTGAGACAATCAAGAATTACCGAAAAATGGCTGGACAAGCACCCTATGTAATCAATGCTGGTTTCGCATACAGCGGGAGTGAAAAAGGTTTTGGCAAAGGACTTGAAGTTGGATTATTTTACAATGTTCAAGGTTCTACATTAGTTTATGTTGGTATGGTTGATAGACCAGATGTTTATACTGTTCCTTTTCATAGCTTGAATCTTAATATGAATCAAAAATTTGGTCGCGATGCTAAATGGAATGTTGGACTAAAATTTTCTAATCTATTGAATGACAGAAAAGAAGAGATTTATAAATCTTATGGTGCTACTGATCAATATTTTTCAAGTTTAAAAATCGGAATGACTACTTCAATTAAGATTGGATATACCTTCTAATTTTCAACTAGTTTACTTCAATGAAAGAAAGAGCGTTTCAATTTTTTAACAATTGCAAATACAATATTGAATAAATAAATTCGTAATTTTAAAATGAAACCAAATCTTATCACAATGCTTGAACTAACAAAGAAAGTACTCAGAAAAGTAAGTTTTGATTCTGCATTATTCCAAAAAGAACTCTTAAAAGCCAAGCACTGGATTACGGATGCTGAAGAGTTACAAAAACTAAAAGAGTGGTGTATTGTAGAATTCGGTTCTATACATCCAAAAGTCATCAAAAGCGTATTCGGAAGTAAGCAACTAAATCTTTCTTAAAATTCGGTTTAATTAATCTTCGATGACAATCGTACAATTGTCAACGTCTCCGTTTATTGGAGGACAAATTTTGATAATCTTTACGCTTAGCCAATGTATATTCTTTAATTCGGCTTTTATCCGATTAAAGATGCGACCGCCAACATGCTCAATCAATTTGGAACGAATGGCCATTTCTTCTTTCACAATTTGATTAATGTCAACATAGCAGATTGTTTTTGTCAAATCATCTGTAACAATTGCTTCAGAAAAATCGGTAAGTAATGAAACATCGACAATGTAATTACCTCCAATTTTAGCTTCTTCCTCGAGGCACCCGTGGTAGGCATAACATTTGATTCCGTTGACTTCGATACGATGTTTCATTGAGTAAAAATTTAAAAAAGAAAGTCCCGCAAAACTACGGGACTTATTTGATTATCTATTGATTATTGCTTTAACGCTTCTACAGCAGGAATTCCTGCATCGATTCTAGCGATAACTTCTTCTCTTCCTAAAAATTCAGAAATTTCAAACATACTTGGTCCTGCTCCTTGCCCAGTTAGTAACAATCTAAACAATGGTAAAACAGCTCCAATTCCAAGTCCCTTATCCGTAATAAAGGATTTAAATGTAGTTTCAATTTCAGCTGCGCTAAAAGACGTAATTTCTTCAATTTTTGATTTCCATTCAGTCATCAAGGAACTTGAATCTTCTTTCCATTTTTTGTTCACCGTTTGACCATCAAACGCTGTTGGTCTTTCAAGTAAATATGCTCCTTCAGACAATATATCTTGCGGGAAAGTTGCTCTTTCTTTCATTAGATGAACAACTTTAGCCAGCTTCGTTTTATCAGCTGTAGCCCCAAATTTGTCGATTAACATTTGCGCTAAATCTTCGTCAGCAACAGCTCTCAAGTGTTGTTGTTGGAACCATTTTGTTTTTTCAGGGTCAAATTTTGCACCTGCTTTAGAAACACGTTCCAATGTAAATGACTCTTCCAACTCTTTCATTGTGAAAATCTCTTGTGTAGTTCCAGGATTCCATCCTAAAAATGCAAGCATATTCACGAAAGCTTGGGGCAAATATCCCTTTTCACGATACCCTGAATACAATTCACCTTCGGCAGTATGCCAATCACAAGGGAAAACTGGGAAACCTAAACGGTCGCCGTCTCTCTTCGAAAGTTTACCATTTCCATCTGGACGAAGCAACAATGGTAAGTGGGCAAAACGAGGAGCTTCCCATCCAAATGCTTCATACATCAATACATGCATCGGAGCAGAAGGCAACCATTCTTCTCCACGAATAACGTGAGAAATCTCCATTAAATGGTCATCCACAATGTTAGCCAAGTGATATGTAGGCATTCCGTCGCTTTTGAACAAAACTTTATCATCAAGATTGTTAGTGTTTACAGTAACCCATCCACGAATCATATCTTCAAAACGCACATCTTGATTACGTGGCATTTTCATACGAATTACATAAGGATCACCATTTTCCAAACGACGTTTAACTTCATCAGCAGGTAAAGTCAATGAATTTTTCATCGACATTCTTGTAACACTGTTATATTGCCAGTTTGGCATTCCCATAGCTTTTGCTTGCTCGCGCACAGCCTCCAATTCTTCAGCCGTATCAAAGGCATAATATCCTTTATCGTTGGCCACTAATTGCTCAGCATATGGTTTGTACATTTCTTTGCGTTCCGACTGAACATATGGTCCAAACTCCCCTCCTATTCCAGGTCCCTCAGTAGGAATAATACCGCACCAATGCAATGCGTCCATGATATAATCCTGCGCACCTGGCACAAAACGTGTTTGATCTGTATCTTCTACTCTGATTATGAATGTTCCATTGTTCTTTTTTGCGAACAAATAATTGTACAAAGCAGTTCGCACTCCTCCCATGTGTAATGGTCCAGTTGGTGACGGAGCAAAACGAACTCTAACCGGTTTATCTGACATTTGTTTGATATTTTTTGCAAAGATAGAAAAAGTTGACTTAATGCTCGAAAACGACAAGAATTTGAAATGATAAAGAATGCTAAAAAAGTATCCGCTGAATTACTTTATTTCGGGAAATACAATTTTCGACCTGTTTTCAACTCTCTTTCAAACTTTTCACGGATAATTTCTTTGATTTTTTTGTTATCCAATTTGCACTCTAGCCATGAGATTATGTCCAAATATAAGAATGCTCGTTTTTCGTATGGATCTTGAGCAAGTTTAACTAATTTACTGTGTAAGATTCTAAACGCTTTTCTTAATTCGGTATGCGACGCAAAAGGTAATTGGCGCAAGAAGTAAAAAATTTCTTTCTGCACACCATGTAATTCTCCCATTTTAATCAAAAAACGATAAACACTTTTGATTTGATATTCTACCAATTCATCATTACCCAACTCAAAATGTGCAATCAAGTTCAAAATACGTGCAAAACATTGAATATCTTCACGTAAATTATAATCTCTAAATTGAATTACTTTATTCAGATAAACGATTGCCGATTTGTTATCTCCATTACCAAAGTATAAACAGGCGATTTTGTAATTAAACATCACAACTTGATAATCATCTAATTGATTTTGAAAACGCTCAATGAATTGCAAAATTTCAGGAACTTTTTCAACCCCCACTTCAAATCGACCCTCCATGTATATTTGATTAATCAAACTAGTGTACTTATAATGTAAATACATTTGTTCAATATTTTCTTTTCCACACATCTGCCCTTCATAAGCCTCATATTTTCGAAATGCTTCTTTCAAGCGACGGTAATCTCTCAAGTGGTACAAAGATGTCAACAAGTTGTGTTGGGCACGTAAAAACACTTCTTTTCTTGACTCTAAGAATTTTGGATTTTCATCAAATAAATTCACCCACAATAACGCATATCTATAACTCATCACAAAATCCTGAATGATTAGGTTATAAGTCACCATCGCATTACAATAATGCAATTTTCCTTCAAATCCAAGTTGATTGTAGGAAACAGGGATCATCTTCGAGCGAAAAAATTCCTGAACAAACAAATTTTCTTTTTCATCTCGGACAAATCCAACTTTCAAATAAAGCGCATAAAGCTGTAAAGATAAATTTGAAAAGAAAACCGAATAAGACACTTGTTGTTCTTTATCTTGGCTTTGGTTAGCCAAATACTCAGCTCGAGCTGTTAGCGTCTTTGTAATAAATTGTGCTTCTATCGATTTTTCAAGTTCTACGATTTCCAACGTCAAAATATTAAAACCACCAGCTAAACTTAATTGACCGGCTTTCTCCAATTGACGTAAGGCTTGCAAGTAAAACCCTTTATTTAGCAAGATAATTGCAAAGTCAATCATTTCTCTAATCTCCAACTCCGTGTATTTTGGAACATTCAACCCTCTAAGGCAAGTCAAAATTTGTTTGTACAAATGTGCTTTGAGATTGGAAATTTGCTCTTTTTTGATTGAAGGATACTTCTTTGTAAGGACCGCTTCTGAGAAATTATCATTAGAATCAATAAAATCAAATAATTGTAAAAATTTCAAGTTATCTTGCGTTGAATTTCGCTTTGCAAATAATTTAAAACTACGTTTTTCAGCCTTTGTTAATGACTTAATTAACTCAATTAGATAATCTGTTGATCCTTTTGACATTGTAATAATTAAACGTTACTTTCTTCTGTATTTCAACAACTTATAACAGCAAATATAAATAAATAACAGATTTGAAAATCGTAATACATTTTCATTTTAATAAAAAATATCAATTTCTAATTCGGAAATTTGGAATACGAATCACTTCAATAAATTGAAATAAAAACATTTACAGGAGTAGGGGTACTCTTGTTTATTTTCGATTAATAGTTTAAATCCTACAAATTAGTTTTTGTAGGATTTATTTTTTTAGGAGATTCACTAAACTCTCAACAGAAGATTCCCGTAAAATATGAATCGCATGATTTGGAATAACAGAACGAATTTTTTTATACGTTGACTCTCCCCAAGCAACAATTATTGCATCTTTCGGAACGGCATTTGAAGCTAAAAATCCATCTATATTTGAAGGACTCGTAAACGCATAAAGATCTTGATTTTCGATTTTATCAGTTAAAATTTGCGTTTTATAAATTAAAATTGTTTCAAAATTAGAACTCGGAAGAAATGCTGAGTAACTTAAATTACTAAGATTAGAAATGGGGAATAGAACCTTTTTATCACCAACCCAACTAGCAAATTCTTGAGCATTTACTGTTACTTCACCACTATTTTTTGGATAATAAGCTACTTCATATCCTAACTCTATCAAAGCATCCTTTGTCGCTTCACCTGCAGCAGCAATTTGTATTTCATGTGACAATTGATACTTACTTAGAAAGTAATGAACAGCGCGTTTACTAGCAAAAAACACAACATCAAATTTTGAATTGACTTCAAAATCGACTCCTTCAAAAGAAATAAATGGATAAGCTAAAAGTTGAATATCGTTTGCCTGACAAAAATTTACTAATACACCAACTTCACTGAAATCCTTCGAAATAAAGACTCTCTTTACATGCGAAAAATGTTCAGCCAATTGGTTCATACTACTTTTCTTTCAAATCCTCAACAATGATTTCAGCAAGATTCTCCAAATCATCTACTTCGTAGTGCATGTGAACAGCTCCCTCACTCCAATCTTGACAGAAAGATACGAAAACATTATTTGAATCTTTGCAATAAACTCCAAGTGGAAGTTGACAACCACCTTCCATCAAGTTCAAGACCTTACGTTCAACAGCAATACGCTTTTGAACATCAGCATGATTCAACTTTTGTAACAATTCCGCTAAATTTAAATCATTTTCACGGATTTGAAGACCTAAAACACCTTGAGCAGGTGCTGGTACAAATTCTTTTGGGTCTAGAATTTCAACGTGAAACTCACTCAAATCGATTTGCAAACGATCAACTCCTGCTTTTGCCAATAAGATGGCATCGTAGTTTCCGTCAACCAATTTTTGGATACGTGTAGGAACGTTACCTCTCAAATCTTTAATCTCAACATCCGGTCTGTAAGTAACTACTTGCGATTTTCTTCTCGCTGAAGAAGTACCTACAACAGCCTTCTCCTTCAAATTCCATTTCTTTGAAGTGTCAACTGAGGATTTATTGATGATTAGAATATCATTTACATCCTCACGTTCAGAAACAGCTGCAATTGTCAAACCTACAGGGAAATTTGTTTCCAAATCTTTGTGAGAGTGAACAGCCAAATCAATTGATCCATTCAATAATTCGGATTCTAGTTCCTTTGTAAAAAAACCTTTTCCTTCCATTTTATCAAAGCTCAAGTTTTGAATAATATCACCTTGAGTTTTGATGATTTTAATAGAAACTTCTACACCAAGATTTTCTAACTGATTTTTCACATGATTAGCTTGCCATAAAGCTAAATCACTACCACGAGAACCGATAATTACTTGTTTCATATTCGTTGGATTCAAACAGAATCAATTGTTTTTAAGCAAGATTTCTTTTGCCATAAGCATAGGCATGCTCATGTATTTTTTTTCCATGTAATCAATAACCTTTTCAAGAACTTCTTTGGACTGAACATCCAATGTTTCCAACTCATTCTTAAAAACTTGATTCAATGCTGTTGATTTAATATCTTTTACCTTCTGAGGAACTTCACGCATTGCTAATTCAACCTTGCGGATGTGATATATCTGACGAAACTCCTCTAATTTTTCTTCCAAAATTACTTCAACTTGTTGAATTTCTTTTGATCGCTCCTTCAAATTTTCATTTGAAATTTGCTGCAAGAAGTTCACAGAAATATGTGTTACAGGATACATTTCTACAACCACTGGATCCAAGTCAGAAGGAATCGCAATATCAATAACGACCTTCTTATCAGTTTCTCCATTCAACAAAGTTGCATAAATCTCAGGTGTGATGATATGATGCTCAGACCCTGTACAAGTAATTAGCACATCAAACCCTTTATTATACTGAGGCAAATCACTTAATGGAAGAGCAACACCATTCAAATCTTGAGCCAATTTCTCAGCTTTCGACAGTGTTCTATTAAAAACAACGAAATTCTTGAAACCATGTTTTTTCAAGAATCTACTCATATTGGTATTCGTTACACCTGCACCAATCAATAAGATGCGTGCATCCAACGGTATATTCATCTGTTCTAATCGATGATATGCCAAGGAAACAACAGATACAGGTTTACGAGCAATATTTGTTTCGGTATACACTTTTTTAGCCGTTTCAATTGTGTGTCGAATCAATAAACGGATAAAGTCACCCGTCAATCCATTTTGTTTAGAAAGCTCAAATGCATTTCTAACTTGAGTGATGATTTCTCTTTCACCGACAACCATTGAATCGATAGAAGATGCAACCATCAACAAATGTTTTACAGCATTAATTCCTGAATACGACTCAGACGATGCTACCAAATTTTTGATTGTAGACTCTGAAATAGTTGGATAAAGATCACGTAAAAAATTTGAAAGAAAGTTCTTATCAAGTGGTTCATCAGAGCAAATTTGGAACTCAACACGATTACAAGTTGATAAAAACATCAATTCTTGCAAGTCATACTTGAGTTTAATTGAAGTCAAACGTTCCTTCTGTAAATCCTCCGCTATATGTAAAGCACCAATTTCGTCAACCGTTAAATTACGATGCGAAAAAATGAAGCTATAAAATGAATCCAACACGCCTTAATTTTAACGATGCAAAATTGCAAATGGTTTATGGTTTTATTGTCATCTTAGTGTCATTAAATTTTCAAAAACATGTATTTAGAATCATTTTAAACTAAATCAAGTATTTCAAGGATTAATTACCTCTATTTTTAAGATTTTTTAATTAAAGTTTAACAAGAAAACTTATTTTTGTGTAAACCTAGAATTCTAAGTAATTGTTTGATTTAATCTTAAAGGGAATTATCACAGGATTTATCTTGAGTGTAATGGTCGGTCCTGTTTTCTTCGTATTGCTAGAAACGAGCATCCGAAAAGGGATTCGTGCTGGATTAGCTTTGGATATAGGAGTGTTTATTTCTGATATCATTTACATCACAATTGCCTTTTTATTTTACAATGAAGTTAAATCGCTCGCTGAGGGTCAAAGTAAGGAAATTGCAAAAACCATTGGGGGTATTCTATTCATCATTTATGGATTGATAACCTTTTTTAAAACTCCAAAAACCGTTTTACTTAATTTTTCGAAGGAACATACCCAAGCTGATTGGAAAGAATATCGCATGTTGTGTTTAAAAGGATTTTTAC
>DATGOZ010000147.1:0-3434 GCA_035305395.1 Taishania sp.
ACCAATTAGAAACTGTTGTCCCTCCAAATTAAAATTACCACGTTTTTTATGAACAAAATTAGCCCCAACAATTGATCCTATTTGGTTTCCTTTATACCCCTTGCCACGTGTATTCCAATCACGATCAAATTCCACAGAACGGTATTGTTCGATTGGAGAAAAGTTTTTATCCAATGTTTCAAAATCTAATTTGGTATTTAATTCCCAATTATTCAAACTGTCTTTAGACAAAGGAATTTTACCTGTTAACTTTGCTTTAATACCTAGTCCATTATCATCTTTACTATCATATTTGGAGAAAGTATTCAAATCATTTTCGGTGTATGAAAACTCTGTTTCAGCTGTCAAATAACGATTCATACGATACTTAATCCCCGAACTAACCATTTGCTTTTTCTTTGGTGTAATCATAATTCGAGAAGGTTCATAATCTCCTTGAGGAATACCCCCAACCGGAGCAACCCATTTAAAAACTTTTCCAGTTGCGATATACGAGGATAAAATATAGTTTCCTTTATTAGTTCCAACATGCATGAATGTTGCACGGTAAACCGCCTCAGTTGGATTTACGGAGTGAACTAAAATCGAATCATAACCTAGGGAATCAACCATACGATACATCACTTGATTATCAACATATCCGACAGAATCAATACTCGAAATACGAGCCAATGTCAATGTATCTCCAATTTCAGAGAGTAATCGCTTTTGATCGGCAGTCAAATCTTGCTGAATCGTTTGATTTTTTGCATCTTGTTCACTATAAGCATTGAACCAAAAATCCAACTTTTTCGAGCTATAAACATTGGACGTTTGTAACAATGAACGAGCATAATTTTGATCTGAATATTGAAATTCAATAACAATCCGAGAATCTTTTGTAATCTGATTTCTTGAAGTGAAGATAACCTCTGCAGAATTGTAATTAATCACATAATCATGCTCTTGTCCACGCTCCAACAATCTTCCGTCGATATAAACACGTTCAGTACCTCCTAAAATGATAATATAAGGTTCATTTTCCGCTCCAACTAATCGATATGGACCTTGATTCCCTTCAATCCCTTGAACAACTTGCCGTTGAAATTTACCTTTAGAAAATGCTCCAGAAACCTGTGTTTTCCATCCTTTTTGTTCTTCATTTCTAAAATCGTATTCAATGGATAATCCTTGTGAACGCTTTTTGTAATTCATGAAATACCCCGTCGGACGTTCAATCCAAAAGTCACCAGCGATGAGCTTCAAACGATCATTGTATACTTGAATGAATACTTTGTCAAATTCTTGCAGTTTATTGGTATTCCCATCTGGTTGTATTGGAATATTATCATCAGATAGTGACGCCATCAATTTCAAATTCGGAGCTAAATCTCCCGTCAACTCAAGATTCAAAGACGAATTAACTCCCAAATCTTGATTGTTACCAAAAGAAATCCCACGAGAAATACTACCCGATTTTTTCAAACTTGTACCTCCAAACACATCTTGTACTTGTGTATTTGAAGTATGAATATAAAAATCTCGATTTCCTTTTTCACTTGTATAGATGAATGAAGTATCTCGCTTCAAATATGTTTGATTGAGACTATACGGTAACACGCGAAATTCTGCCACCATATCTCCTCCACAACGATGGTTGATAATCAGCTGAGAACTTGCACCATTTAAATAATAATTTGACCTTGAAACTAATTCTCCATTACAATAAAGTTGGAACGACTGCGGATATATACTGAGTGAATCAAGTTGAACAGTATCAGCATCATGAGCAATTTCTAACTTACGAAAAGATGAATTCTGTCCATAAATTGGAAGACTTATCAGCAAAAAGAATATGAATACTGCTTTTACAATCATCAGCAACAATTAAGAACGTAAAAACAGGAGAATACTTGCATGAATTTATAAAAATTCTTCCAAAACTTCTAAACCAATTCCTCTTGATCCTTTCAATAAAACAAGATAATCTTGTAAATGATTTTCTTTCAACATCTCAATAACAGCACTTGCACTACTATAATTTGTCAAACTAGCATCAACAACTTGTCCAAATTCAGCACCAACACTAAACCCCTTTAAGTCTAATTGATTCACCAATCGAATAATTTCCTCATGCTCCATTTTAGATTCCTTTCCTAATTCAAGCATATCACCAATAATTACTAGCTTGTTTGGATGAGAAATCATAGCAAAACTTTCAAGTGCAGAACGCATACTTGTTGGATTAGCATTGTAACAATCCATAATGAGTATATTCTTATTCGTTTTTACGACTTGAGAGCGTTTATTATTTGGAGTATAAGAAGATACTGCGTGATTAATCTTTTCCTTTTCAACTCCAAACAAGACTCCAAATGCAATAGCTGCTAAGAAATTAAAAAAATTATATTGACCAACAAGATTTGTTGTGATAACAGGAGACTTATATGCTTCAGTACTCCATGAAAGTTCAATGAAAGGTGTCAATTTTTCAAGTTTACCTGTTACTGTCGCATCACTAATCCCATAAGACATCAACATCGTGTTTGGAGGAAGAATATCTACCAACACTGAATCATTGTTGTTGAACACCAACAAACCTTCATTCTGTTCAACAGCATCATATAATTCTCTCTTGGTTTGTAAAACGCCTTCAAAGTTTAAGAAACCTTCCAAGTGTGCCTTACCGATATTGGTAATAATTCCATAATTTGGTAATGCTATATCGCATAATTCTTTGATGTCTCCAAAATGATTTGCTCCCATTTCAACAACAGCAATTTCGTGTTTTTGCGTGAGATTTAACAATGTTAAAGGAACACCAATGTGGTTATTAAAATTACCAACTGTAGCCAACACATTATACTTTTGGCTCAACACAGTAGCAATTAATTCTTTTGTTGTTGTCTTACCATTACTACCTGTAATACCAATAACAGGAATATCAAACTGCTTGCGGTGGTAACAAGCTAAATCTTGTAAAAATTTAAGACTGTTTTCAACCAAATAAATTCCACGTGATTCATCGGCATATTGCAATTCATCAACTATAGCAAATTTTGCACCTTTTGAAATAGCTTCATTTGCATATTCATTTCCATTGAATGTTGGGCCTTTCAACGCAATGAACATACAGTTTTCATGAATTTTACGCGAATCAATCGAAACACCTGTCGATTGTTTAAAACAAGCATATAAATTTTCCATATAAAAAAAGTCCACCTAATTGGTGGACTTAAAATTAATTATTTTATCAATTACTTTTTCTTTTTCTTTTTACCGTAGTTCAAACCTACAGGGCTTCCTACACGATCCATAGCACATCTGAATCCTAATGTTGCCAAAGATTTATCTTCGTCTAAGAATCTTCTGTTACTTGCAACCAACCAGTATGCACGATCGGCCCAAGAACCTCCTTTGTAAACTTTTGATTTATCAGAAATCAACGTTGTAGG
>DATGOZ010000148.1:0-2858 GCA_035305395.1 Taishania sp.
GACTATGGTCAACCAGCAAGACCTCAGCTGACAATCGAAAGTTTGGACTCTGTAATCTCTCGTTTTGCTAGGAATGGCATCGTTTCGATGTTGGAATTACACGATTTTACGCATATCCATACAGATACAACAGCATTCAATAATCAAATTCTCAATTGGTGGTTAAGCGCTCCTGTTTTGGATTTAATCGAAAAACACAAAGGCCACTTGCTGTTGAATATAGCCAATGAGTATGGACCTGCTATGTATCCTGCACCTAACTACACATTGAACCCAAATTATAATACAGAAATTACAAATTGGGTTAAACATTACAAAAGTATTATCACACATCTTCGATCCGTACAAATAACAATTCCAATTGTCATTGATGCCCCAAATTACGGAATGGATTACCAAACAGTCATTAATCACGCTACAGAATTCAACGCACACGATCCATATCATCGCATCATTATGAGTTGTCATGCCTATTGGAACATACCTGCTAATGATGTAGCAAACATCATCAATCAATTGTCTCAGTTAACTGTTCCTGTCATATTTGGCGAAGTTGGAAACGTAGATTTTAGTTGTGCGGCTATTCCTTTAGAAACAGTTCTACAAACAGCTCAAACGAAAAATATGGGATGGCTTGCATGGTCTTGGCACAGAGATGGGGAATGTCCAACAAGAAATATGACTGCAAATGAAACTGCATGGAATTCAACAATTGACGGACAATTTAGTTCACTTACAAGTTACGGCAATACTATCGTCAACAATGCGCAATATGGATTGAAATTCCATGCCGAAAAAATGACCAATTGTGTGGTCGGTTTAGAAGAAAATCAACTCGACATGAAGTTATATCCGAATCCCGTTTCAGATAAGTTGATCATCGAACTAGATAACACTCCAATTACACAGATTATAATTTTCGATTTAGAAGGAAGAATTATTCAAACCATCGAAGGAAACAATCAGTCGAAGATGGAATTAAAAACCGCATCTTTGAACAACGGAATATACATTCTTGAAGTTGAATCACAATACGGAGTAAGCACATATCAAATCATTAAATAACAGAAAAGCCCTCCTCAAGTGACTTGGGAAGGGCTTCTAATTTATTTTCTTATCAATTAAGCTTCGATTGTAATTTTTCTTGGTTCAAAAGAAGAATCTTTTGCCTTTTCGCGAGCTTCAGCCAATTCTTGAGCTCTTTTAGCTTCTTTTTGTTTACGCTCCTCAATGATTGGATCTGGTTCAGAAACAGGCTTCTCACCTTTTTGGAATGGTTGAGTTGGAATCAATCCAAGAATTTCAAACATTTCCTTATCCTCATTGAACTCAGGGTTTGGAGTAGTCAACAACTTATCTCCAGCAAAAATTGAACCTGCTCCAGCTAAGAAACACAATGCTTGAGCTTCCATGTTCATCTTTGTTCTACCTGCCGACAAACGAACCACAGCTTCAGGAAACAAAATACGTGTTGTAGCAACCATGCGAATCAACTCCCATTGTTCAATTGGTTTTTGTTCTGCCATCGGAGTTCCTTCCACTGCAACCAATGCATTGATTGGAATAGATTCTGGAGGAGTTTCCATTGCCATATAGCTCATCAACATTCCAATTCTATCTTCTACCGCTTCACCCATACCAATGATTCCGCCCGAACAAACTGAAATTCCCGCTTTACGCGCATTGTCAATTGTTTTTAAACGATCTTCGTATTCACGTGTTGAAATAACGTCTCCATAATACTCAGGTGAAGTATCCAAATTGTGGTTGTAAGCAAATAAACCTGCTTTTTTAAGACGTTTAGCTTGCTCCTCATTCATCATCCCCAATGTGCAACAAACCTCCATATCCAAGTCATTCACAGCTTGAACCATCTCAATAACAGTATCAAAATCCTTGTTGTCGCGTACTTCTCTCCATGCAGCCCCCATACACAAACGTGAAGAACCATTTGCCTTCGCATTTTTTGCTTGCTCAATAACTGACTCAACGGTCATCAACTTATGTGCATCAACATCAGTATGATATCTTGCTGCTTGAGGACAATAACCACAATCTTCAGGGCATCCTCCAGTTTTAATACTCAACAGAGAAGACATTTGTACCTCACGTGGATTATGGTATTGACGATGAATCGTAGCCGCTTCAAATACTAACTCCAATAAAGGTTTGTTATAAAGTGCAAGTAGATCTTCTTTCGTCGAATATGCTGGATTAACTTTCATAAATTCATCAATTATTTGATAACAAATATAAGCAAACCTATGGAAATGATTCTATAAATCATCCAAGCTTTCATTTCGTTAAGAAAAAATATACTTCAAAAATGGCTTTCTAACTTAGTTAGTCCTAAATTTGCACCATGCAAGTAAAATCAATTCACCGCAAGGATTCAGGATTTTTTTCTCAACAACAAGTTGAGCTGGTTTACAATCAAAAAAAATATGCTGATTTTTTAAATCAACCGTTTTCTGTAGAAGCATTTAAATCTCAAATACAACAAAAACAAGCAAACTATTCTACAGCAAATCGAACTGTTTTGGTTCAAGCAATTCAACAACAATATGCTGGTTTAAATTTACATGAGGCAGTTTCAAAAAACCTTGACAAACTTGCATTAGAAAATACGTTTACTATTACAACGGGTCATCAACTTGTTGCGATGACTGGACCATTGTATGTCATATACAAAATCGGTCATGTCATTCAAACATGTAAGGAGTTATCTACTCAATATCCGGAGCAAAATTTTGTACCTGTCTTTTGGATGGCTACGGAAGATCACGATTACGAAGAAATTAAATCGTTTCATTTGTTCAACAGAACCATTTCTTGGGAAACTGATCAAAATGGACCCG
>DATGOZ010000149.1:0-7258 GCA_035305395.1 Taishania sp.
GAAGAATTGAAACAAGAAGGAATTGCACGTGAATTAATCAACCGTGTACAAAATCTGCGTAAAGATTCTGGATTGGAAGTGACAGATAAAATCATTTTAAAAATTGAAACAACTGAAGAAATCAAAATTGCTGTTGAAGCAAACAAATCTTACGTTTGCAACGAAGTATTAGCTGTTGAAATCCAATTTAGTACACTGAACGGTGAAGCATTGGTTGTTGATATCGAAACAGAAGCAGATGCTAAAATTGCAATTGCAAAAGTGTAAGTTTTAGAATAAAAATTGGGAAAGGCTATTCAAAAGAATGGCCTTTTTCGTTTTAAATACAACAAAGCCGCTCAAATGAACGGCTAGTATTTTATAACAGATTAATTTAAACCCTATCCTTACATGTCTTACCTTGATAAGTTCAACCAAAACATTCGCACGAAGTAATCAAGATGTTTGCTATTATTTACTGAATATCAATCAACTCAACTTCAAAAACCAATGTAGAATTTGGTCCTATTTGTTTTGAAATAGCTTCTTCACCGTACGCTAAATCGGCAGGAATCACAAATTTGAATTTTGATCCTACGTTCATCAATTGAAGTCCTTCTGTCCAACCTTTGATTACTCTATTTAAAGGAAATGTTGCTGGTTTACCGCGTTCTACTGAACTATCAAACACTTCACCGGTAATTGTAGTTCCGTGATAATGACATACTACTTTGTCTTTTGCTGATGGTTTAAATCCATCACCTTGAACTAAAACTTCATACAATAAACCCGAATTAGTCCTCACAACTCCTTCACGTTTTGCAAATTCATCTTGAAACTTGAATCCATCCAATAAATTTTTTTCAGCTGCTTCTCGTTTTCTTTTTGCTAAAATATCTGCTACACCCATTTATCTAATTTTAATTCAAAAGTAATTCTAAATTGATTAACAAACAAAAGGAACACTTTTTACTATCTTTGAAATGGCAAGTATTAAGAATCATATGCACGTAGAAATATACACGGATGGAGCAGCAAAAGGGAATCCTGGAAATGGAGGTTATGGAGCAATTTTGCGCTTTGGAAAAACAGAAAAAGAGTTATCTCAAGGTTTTCGTAAAACAACCAATAATCGCATGGAATTGCTTGCAGTAGTTGTTGCGTTAGAACAACTCAAAACAAACAAATATCCTGTTATTATTTATAGTGATTCAAAATACGTCGTTGATGCCGTTACAAACAAATGGGTTGATGGATGGGTTAGAACAAACTTCAAAGGCAAAAAAAACAAAGATTTATGGCTCCGGTATTTGGAAGCCGCAAAGCCGCATCAAATTACATTTAAATGGGTTCGCGGACACAACGGTCACCCAGAGAACGAACGATGCGACAGATTAGCTGTACAAGCAGCAGAATCAACTAATTTACTGATTGACGAAGAGTACGAAAAAACTGAAGCTAATTCTTAAAATTAAACTGATTTTTGCGATTAATTGAGTTGATTTTCGAAATTACCGTTTCGAGACATACACAATTTAATGAACGTATAAACGAGTGGATGTGGCAATTCTCGCGTAGATGAAATTTGTGGACAATAACCACAAGCAACAAAAAATGGATGGTTTTTTAAACTGACAATTTCTGGATCCTCATATTGATTATATGCTTCAACGTCTATGCATTTTTCCATCAATTCTTGTATAACCTGTGGGTAGATGCTGTAACGAGATGACGTCAATTCAAATGTTGTATGATTTTCAAGCAATGATTTGAATGTATCCGAAACGGGAATAATATGAATTTTTTCAAATGTATTTCCATCAACCAAATTATCTGAAATCAGTTTTTCAGAACCGTCAGACAATTGTAATTTGCTAATCAATACCTCAATAAATGATTTAAAGCTTTCACCTGTAACCAAAACAGGAATTTGTTGCAACGTCAATGATTTAATAATACCGTGTAGGAAAAATAAATTACTAAACGGTCCAGGTGCTATCCATACGCCATCAAATTGGTCGAGTTTGGAATTTTTATATGTAACAAATTCACTTAGACGAATCCAATAATAATTGATATCAACCTCTAGAAACAAACTAGCATGATCAATAGCCAAATTAGTAGCTTGATGTGAATAGTACGTGAAATTATAATCACCAACGATTGCTATTTTCAGAGAAGGAGCCATATAAAAAAAGCCGCTCAATGAACGGCTTTAACTATTATCTTTTATACCAACCAGTATATGTAGCATTTGTAATCAACAATCTATCTGTTATATAAGTCTGACTTACATTGTCAAAATAAGTGCTATAAACATATGTATTAAACGTAACCTTAAATTTTGCATAGTCACCAGAAGCATCCGATTCAATCGCCATCAATTCATATTCAACACTTTCATTGACATATTCATGATCTCCATTTGATTTCCACTCTCTTCCAGAAGCATCTGTATAAGTTACTGTAAATCCTGACAATCCACCAGCAGAGAATGTTGGTGTTTGATTTGGACTTGCTAAGAAATAATTTTCAAAAGCTGAAAGTAATGGACGCTCTGAAGATCCCCAATCAAAAACTAGGCATCCGTGTCCTACAGAAATTTTTTGAGCAGTTTGAGAAGAACTGAAAATAGAATGGTATACTGCACTATCCATCCCAGCGGCGTTGATAATTAAGTCAACACCTGATGAACCTGTAAATCCATTCACATTTTCTGTAAATTCCACCGTTCCACCATCAATGATACCAATGAAGTGATTTTTCAACTCAACCTCACGGGTTGGTGCTGGAATAATCTCTCTTTTGTTACAAGAAAAAACTACTGTTGCAAGAGCTAGTATTGCTAACGTTTTATAGAAAAATTTCATAGTCTTAGTATTTGTTTTTGACCGTAATCAACCGTAATAATAAAACTACGGCGAATTAAAATTACAATTTTTTTTGAAATCAAATACTAATAAATGAATATTATCAGGCTCTGATTAGCATTTTTTCGTTTCCAAATGAAAAATTCGATAAATCAATCGTTGGGTTTTCGATTTGTTTTGCATCGAAAATAGTTTGAGAATAACCAGAGCCAATTTGCTCTTCAACAAACAATTCACATACATTAACGTTTGGATTTTTTTGTTGTAAATCATTCAATATCAAATTCAATTCAGCAAATGAAATAAACATTTCACTGCAATAAGAAAGATGATTCTTGAAAGTTTCACCTTTAATTAATACTTTCGTATCTACGTTATCGAAGATGATAGATTCAATTCTTAATGTTGTCGGTTGAAATTTCATATCTCTTTAATTTTTTGATTTGATAGAGCAAAGTTCCAACTCAACAACGTAAGTTTTTTACGTTCTAAAATTTTTAAAAATAAAAAAATGAAATACCATTCAATAAACCGTGATTTGTTTATCTCAAATCGCAAGAGATTTACACAAGAAATGGAAGAAAATGCAATTGCTATTTTCAATTCAAACGATATTTATCCGATAAGTGCTGATAGCACAATGCCTTTCCAACAACACAGAGATATTTTTCACTTATCTGGAGTTGATCAAGAAGAAAGTGTACTTGTTTTATTTCCATCATGCAAGAATGAAATGCATCGCGAAATTTTGTTTTTACGTGAAACAAACGAAACAATCGCTATTTGGGAAGGAGAAAAATTAACGAAAGAAAAAGCATTTGAAACTTCTGGAATAAAAACAGTTTATTGGTTGAATCAATTGGACTCTATTTTAAACACATTGCTAGCAGAAGCTGACAAAATTTATATCAACACAAACGAACATTTGCGTGCAAATACTGAAGTAGAAACTCGTGAAGATCGTTTTACAAAGAAATTGTTGGCAAAATATCCTGCACATCAAGTTCGCAAAAGTGCTCCAATAATGCACCGTATTCGTTCAATTAAGCAACCTATTGAACTTGAATTGATGCAGACTGCGTGCAATATTACAGAAAAAGGGTTTAGAAGAATTTTGTCATTTGTAAAACCCGGTGTTTGGGAATATGAAATTGAAGCTGAATTAATCCACGAATTTATTCGCAATCGATCAAGAGGTTTTGCTTACACGCCAATCATCGCTTCTGGATCGAATGCTAATGTGTTGCATTATATTGAAAACAACCAACAATGTAAAGACGGAGATATTATTCTCTTAGACGTAGCTGCTGAATATGCAAACTATGCGTCTGATTTATCTCGTTCAATTCCTGTTAATGGTCGCTATTCTGATCGTCAAAAACAAGTTTACAATGCTGTTTTACACGTGAAACGAGAAGCAGAAAAAATGCTTGTACCAGGAACAATTATGGCTGAATATCATAAAGAAGTAGGTCTAATAATGCAAGATCAATTGGTACAACTTGGATTATTGGATCAAACAGACATCAAAAATCAAGATCCAAATTGGCCAGCTTACAAAAAATATTTCATGCACGGAACTTCACACTTCCTTGGATTAGATACTCACGATGTTGGTATCTGGAATGAACCCATCAAAGCAGGAATGGTGTTTACTTGTGAACCGGGAATTTATATCCAAGAAGAAGGGTTGGGTATTCGTATTGAGGACAATTTAGTTGTACAAGAAACTGGAGGTCCATTCAACTTAATGCGCAATATACCTATTGAAGTTGAAGAAATAGAAACATTAATGAATGAATAATTCATCTCTGTATTACAAATTAATTCCGTTCAAGGGAAAATCAGACAATGTGCTGGTTTTCCTTCACGGATTTTTGGAAACGCATCAAATTTGGTATCACCTACCCTTATCTCAGTTAGAAAGACCTATCTTATTAATTGATATTCCAGGATTTGGAAAGAGCGCTCTACAAGACGATAACAATCCTTCGATTTATTATTATGCACTTGAAGTTTGTAATCTTATTTCCAATCTTTCCATAACCTCTTATCAAGTTGTTGGACATTCAATGGGTGGCTATGTTGGACTCGAAATGTTACAAATTGACGAGCGAATGGAAAAACTTATTCTTCTTAACTCTAATTTTTGGACAGATTCTAATCAGAAAAAAGTCGACCGAACTCGTGTAGCAGAAATTCTCATTAAATCCAAAGAATTGCTTATCAATGAAGCAATTCCAAATTTATTTATAGACAAATTAAAACATCTTGAGACAATCAAAACATTGGTTGAAGAAGCGAAACAAGGAATTGGAGAATGGTATGCTTATGCTTCATTGGCAATGAGAAATCGCACAGATTATTCTGAATATGTAGCTAAAAATCCTCACAAAATAGGAATCATACAAGGTGAACAAGATACACTAATTCCAACTGAAATAATGCTTGAAAAAATCCAAGATATTCTACCTGTTCACGTTGTTGAAGCCAGTGGACATATGTCGCTTTTCGAAAGACCTGAAGAAGTAATTACTTTATTACAACACGAATTAAACTAATTGACAACGATTTCCAGGAATAGTTGCTACAACACCATTCATTTCAAGCTGAAACAATAGAACACTTAGTTTGGAAGAAGGTATTTTGAGTTCTGTTGATAAGACATCAATATTCATTATTCCTTTCTTTTGTAACCTAGTGACAATTGATAATTCTTCATCCGTTAAACTTGGGAAAAGCGGTTTTTGGACAGCGTGTTTTACTGATAAATTCCAACCCATTTTATCAATAAAATCTTTACCACATGTAATTAGATGTGCTTGATTTTCTGCAATTAGATTATTACACCCTTCCGAATTGGGTTCAAAAACATTGCCTGGAAAAGCAAATACATCTCGGTTGTAATCATTTGCCAAACTAGCAGTAATAAGCGATCCTCCTTTGGCTTTACTTTCCACAACAATCGTTGCATCACACAAACCCGCAACAATTCGATTACGCATCGGGAAATGCTCTTTGTCAGGATTTGTTCCAGGAGGATATTCCGAAATTAACCCACCATCATTCAACATCTTTTTGGCTACACCTCTGTGTAAACTTGGATAAACAATATCAAGACCATGAGCCATTACTCCAATTGTAGGAACTTCATTTTGGATACACAGTTGGTGAACATAAATATCAATTCCATAGGCCATACCACTAACCACAACCAAATTCTCACCTTTAAACTGACTAATCAATTCATTGCAAATACGTTTTCCGTACTCACTTGCATCACGTGTACCTACGACAGCAACAAACTTAGCATCATTCAATTCCAAACTACCTTTCGTATATAAAACCAAGGGAGAATCTTCACATTGTTTCAACCGACGTGGATATTGTTCATCTGTATAAAAGATGATTCCAATATTATTTTTAACTAGTTGATTTAAAATATCTTCTGCGATACACAATGCAGCAGTGCGATTCATTTTAGTTAGTATCTCAACTGAAAATCCCGTCAATACTGACAATTCCGTCAAAGACGTTTCAAAGATTTCAGTTATAGATGTAACAGCATGCAACAATTGTTTGGTCTTTTTTGGACCAAAGCCAAATAGTTGTGTCAGTGCAATTTGATAAAGGCGGTTAGAATATTTCAAAATTTTGTACTTTAGGCAACTTGAATTTAATCATTATTATCGACTTATGAAACATCTGTCTTTATTAATTTGCTTGTTTCCAGCAATTTTATTAGGTCAAATTAGTGGAACAGTAACAAATGGAATGACAAAAGAACCGATCATCGGTGCTAAGATTTTTTCATCTAACCAAAAAAATTCTATTACGGATGTTGATGGTAAATTTACAATTGAAACGCAATCAAATGAATTTCCACTTACAATTATAACAACAATGATTGGTTTTCAAAGTGATACTACAATTGTACAACAACCAGGTGAAATCATTATTGAACTTTTAGAGCCAATCAAACAAATAGAAACAGTTGTTGTTACCGCAGGAAGAAGGGGACAAAAAATTGAAGAAGTTACTATTTCAATGGATGTTTTAAAACCTGAATTAATTGACAACAAAGGTTTTAGAGATTTAGAAGATGCTGTCGGTCAAACTCCAGGTGTCCATACAATGGATGGACAAGTTAGTATACGTGGAGGATCAGGTTTTGCTTATGGAGCAGGTAGTCGTGTGATGTTATTGTGGAACGGAATGCCTTTATTAACTGCTGATGCTGGTGATGCAAAATTCAATACAATTCCTATGGAATCAGCTTCACAAATTGAAGTCATCAAAGGAGCGTCTTCAGTATTATACGGTAGTGGAGCTTTGAACGGAATCATTTCTTTATCAGAAAAGGAACCAACTCGCGAAGGAGAAACAAAAATTAAAATTCAACATGGAAT
>DATGOZ010000150.1:0-11541 GCA_035305395.1 Taishania sp.
AAGGAAGTTTGCTTGCTTTTGTTGCGGATGTGATGATTTTGAAGAATACAAACAACAAATACGGTCTTGATGAGGTAATGCGTCGCTTGTATTTCAATTATGCATTGCAAGGCAAAGGTGTTTCAGAAGCAGATTATAAAAGAGAATTAGAAGCTGTTGGAAATTGTTCATTTGATGAGTATTTCGCAGAGTATGTCTATGGAAATCGCTCGTATGAATCAATTTTAGTAGATACGTTGGAGTACATCGGACTTGAGTTAATTCAAACACCTTCTCGAATCTATAGTCACGGAAGATTAGGTTTGAAATGCATAGTTGATCACGATAAAATAGTGGTTAAAACGTTGTATCCTGGAGGTCCAGCTGATTTGGGAGGATTAATGATTGAAGACCAAATCTTGGCCATCAATGGTGTCGTGATTCAAAATAATTTGGATCAATGGTTGAGTTATTTCGATGACGAAGAGAAGAAATTGACAATCATTCGCGGAGGCAAATTGATTGAATTGGTTATACCGGAAGTGAACCGTAATTTCTATATGGAACAAACAATCGTACCTGTAGAAGATCCAAATGGTCATCAAAAGAAAGGGTTCAATGCTTGGAGCAATTAATTAGTTGAATGAGCGATTTATCCAAATTTCACCGTTTTTCAGAGGATGTTTCACAAATTGAACTACCTGAAAAATTTACATTTCCATTTTATTACAAGCCTCATCCATTGAGTTTACTTGCAGCAAAAGAATTGCAAGTTTATTTGGAAGAATTGAAGGATATCAATCACAATTTTGGGTTGGATAATACGCAAAAGGGGATGGTGATTGGAAAAATGTTTGGGGTTTTAGTTGTATCAAATCAAGCTGGTGAGTTGGGGTATCTGGCTGCATTTTCTGGTAAATTAGCTGATAGCAACGATTACGAATATTTCGTTCCTCCTGTTTATGATATGCTCAAAACAGATGGTTTTTACCGTGAAGGTGAGCGTAAGTTGTATCAAATGTCAGATGAAATTATTGCGCTGGAAAAATCTCCTACTTTGCAATTATTAAAACAAACTTTGGTGCAAGTTGAGGCAAATTGTCAAGAGGAAATGCGTTTATTGAAAGAGCAAATTGCTGCATCAAAAATGCGACGACAAGCCATTCGATTAGAACTTGAAACAAATCCAACTGATGACATTGAGCAACTTTTAAAAGATTTAAATAGAGAAAGTTTTCACGAGCAATTTCAATTAAAGGCTTTGAAAAAGTCGCACAAGGAGCAAATTGAAAAAGCCAAAAATGAGCTTGATTCTTATTTAAATCGTATAAATGAATTGAAAATTGCGAGAAAAAAGTTTTCTAATGCAATTCAAGATCAGATATTCAATGAGTATCATTTTTTAAATGCGCATGGTGAAACACGCAATGTTTTGGATTTATTTCGACACATTGAGAATGGGAAACCACCTTCAGGGGCAGGTGAGTGTTGCGCTCCGAAATTGTTGCAATATGCTTATTTGAATAAGTTAAAACCGATTGCACTTGCTGAATTTTGGTGGGGAGCTTCTCCTGCATCAGAAATTCGGAAGCACGAACAATTTTATCCAGCTTGTCGCGGAAAGTGTGAGCCAATTCTTACACACATGCTGCAAGGATTGGATGTTGATAAAAATCCGATGTTGGATAATCCGGCTGAAGGTCGCGATTTGGAAATCATCTACGAAGATGATGCTATTGCGGTTATCAATAAACCAGCTGATTTTTTATCTGTCCCTGGAAAAACAATTACCGATTCAGTATTGAGTCGCATGCAGGAATACCTGCCGGATGCTACCGGACCGCTTTTGTTGCATCGGTTGGATATGTCGACTTCGGGCATTTTATTGCTTGCTAAAACCAAGGAAGGACACGCGTTTTTGCAGCGTCAATTTATCCGACGTACGGTTGAGAAACGCTATGTAGCCTTATTGGAAGGGGAGTTGACTACCGATTCTGGAGTGATTGATTTGCCATTGCGTGTAGATTTAGACGATAGACCACGTCAGTTAGTTTGTTGGGAGCATGGAAAACAAGCTATTACCAAATGGGAATTGATTGAAGTGAAAGAAGGTAAATCCAAAGTGTATTTTTATCCATTAACTGGACGAACACATCAGTTGCGTGTGCATGCAGCACATACACTTGGTTTGGGGTGTCCAATTGTTGGTGATGATTTATATGGCAATCGTTCAAACCGTTTGCATTTGCACGCAGAGCAATTGACGTTCACACATCCAAGAACAAGACAGCGCATGACATTCAATGCTCCCGTTCCGTTTTAGTTTGCTTTTGGATCTATCCAATCACCGTGTTCAGTGATTAATTGGATTAAGGCATCAACAGCTTCGTCTTCTGGTACATTTTTGCGGACAACAGTTTTCTCTTTGTACAAATTGATTTTTCCTGGTCCTGTTCCAACGTAACCGTAATCTGCATCGGCCATTTCTCCAGGTCCGTTTACGATACATCCCATGATACCAATTTTGATACCTTTCAAGTGCGAAGTTTTAGCTCTGATTTTTGCAGTTGTTTCTTGTAAGTCAAACAACGTACGACCACAAGAAGGACATGAAATGTATTCTGTTTTAGAAATGCGTGTTCTTGTTGCTTGAAGAATTCCAAAACTCAACGAGTTGATGACTTGTAAACTGTGTTCACCAGTTATCCACACACCATCACCAAATCCATCGATGAAATGAATTCCAAGATCTGATGAAGCGTGTAATTGAAATGTCTCTTCGTCTGTTGTTTCGTAATTCGCTTTCAAGATAACTGGATTTTCGATTTTCAAATAATCCAATTCTAAACGCAATTTACGCAACAAAGGTGTTTTATGTTGCTGGGTTGTTTGAACAACGAAGATGGCGTTCGGTCTGTTTTTAAGTAATTCGTATTCAAACACTTGATCCAAATCTATTTGTAAAAAATGAACTTGATTTTGGTCGATTTCATCTCTTTTCTCGAAAGGAACGAAAGGCACATATTTTGCACCTTTCGATGCATTCCAAACAGCGAAATCTTGTAACAAATGAACTGTTCCTGGCACCTCAAAATCGATGGTATTTGAACCAATATAAACGATGTCAGCAGCTAAATCCATCAAGTTCCATTTATCCAACTGCATTGAGTAACTGTAACCAAATCCGAAGAAGTTGGCTGGTGTTATATCCACTCGTTTGGACAGATCGGCAACAACTACAGGAACATGTCCACTACCAACATTGCTTATGTGACTTGTCTTTCTACGTTGATATGAGAAAGGAGAATACGTTAATGCAATCTCACTTGTGATATGTTGATCTTCTAAGCCGTCAAATTTTTGGAGTAATTTGCGAGCAACAGGAATTTCGTATTCTGGATTTTCTGTCAACGATACACGTATTGTATCCCCTAAACCATCTTCCAACAACGCACCAATCCCTACAGCACTTTTAATTCTTCCATCTTCACCGTCACCTGCTTCCGTTACACCTAAATGCAATGGGTAATTTTGACCATTTTCAAGCATCGTAGCAACAAGTAAACGATAGGCTTGAACCATTACAAGGGCGTTACTTGCTTTCATGGAAATTACGAGGTCACGGTAATCATTTTTTTCGCAGATACGAATGAACTCCATAGCAGACTCAACCATACCTTCAGGTGTATCACCGTAGCGACTCAAAATGCGATCGGAGAGAGAGCCGTGGTTTGTACCAATACGCATTGCTCTACCCAAATCCTTACATTTCAATACAAGTGGTGTGAATTTTTCTTCAATGCGGTGCAATTCTTTTTGGTAAGATTCTTCTGTATAATCAATCTCTTCAAACTTCTTCTTGTCTGCGTAATTTCCAGGGTTTACCCTAATTTTTTCTACATAATCAGCGGCTACTTCAGCAGCATTTGGTGTAAAGTGAATATCAGCAACAAGCGGTGTATCATAACCACGTGCAACCAATCCTTGTTTAATCAATTTTAAATTTTCGGCTTCCTTCTTACTTGGTGCAGTTAAACGTACAATTTCGCACCCTGCATCAATCATACGAATAGACTCTTCAATAGAAGCTTCTGTATTCATCGTATCAGCTGTAGTCATGGATTGAACACGGATTGGATTTTCACCACCAACTCCAATTTTTCCAACGGTTACAGATCTAGTTTTAAATCTTTGATATCCAAGTATGTTGATGCAATAAGAAGAATTTTTTGCCATTATTTATTGATTGTACGCACAAATTTACAAAAACTTTGTCACTGCTTATCGATACGTACAATTGGATATTTGATTATATTGCAATAGCGCACTAACAACAAAATTATGAAACAAATTGCAAATCAGGATTTTTATAACTTGACAGCCAAAACTAGCGATGGGAGACAGATATCATTTAGTGCATTTGAGGGTAAAGTTGTATTGATTGTCAACACAGCAACCAAGTGTGGATTTGCTCCTCAATTCAAAGAATTGGAAATGCTGTACCAAAAATACAAGGATAAAGGGCTGGTTATCATTGGATTTCCTTGTAATCAATTTCTAAATCAAGAACCCATAGATGATGATGCTATGCGAAATGTTTGTGAACTCAATTTTGGCGTGACATTTCAGTTGATGGAAAAATGTGATGTGAATGGATCGAACACACATACAGTATTTAAGTATCTGAAATCTGAGTTGGGAGGTTTGTTTGGAAATGGCATCAAATGGAATTTTACAAAATTTTTAATCGACAAAGACGGTTATCCAGTTCGTCGTTTTGCTCCAATTGTAAAACCGAAAAATATGGAACTTGAGATCTTGAAAATTTTAGCTCGATAGGTCAAAAATTTTGTGCATTGAATTGTTCAGGTTAACTTTACACCATGAAGATACATGTAGAACAATTTACGTTCAATCCTTTTCAGGAAAATACAGTGATTTTATACACAGACAATAAAGACGCAGTAATCATTGATCCGGGATGTTATGATAGAGTAGAGGAGAAGGTTATTGAAAACTTTATTGCTTCAAATGGATTGAAAGTACATGCATTATTGAATACGCATGCACACATTGATCACGTGTTGGGAAATCAGTTTGTTTGTAATACTTACAATGTTGACTATTATTTGCATCCAGCAGATTTGGTTACGTTGAATGCCATTTCTGATTATGCACACGTTTATGGTTTCACAAATTATAAAGTATCTCCTCAACCAACCAAACAATTGGAAAATGGGACAACTTTACAGTTTGGAGACATTCAATTAGATGTTTTCTATACGCCAGGGCATGCTCCAGGACATGTTGTTTTTTACAATGAAGAAAACAAATTTGTCATCAACGGAGATGTTTTGTTCAACGGAAGTTTTGGAAGAGTCGATTTACCTGGAGGAGATTTGGAAACATTGAAGAGATCGATTTTCGGAATCATGTTCAATTTGCCTGAGGATACAATTGTTTATTGTGGACATGGTGAACCGACAACGATAGGGAAAGAAAAGACCACTAATTTTATTCATAATTTCTAGTTGAGTTGAAGATTGCTATTAATACGCGATTTTTGTTGACTTCTAAAATGGAAGGCTTCGGTTGGTATACCTATGAGGTATCGAAGCGATTGGTAGAAAAGTATCCTCAACATGAGTTTTTTTTCTTCTTTGATCGTCCGTTTGATGAGCGTTTTGTTTTTGGAAATAACGTCACACCTGTTGTACTTTTTCCACCTGCGAGACATCCATTTCTGTTTTATATTTGGTACGAATGGAGTGTAAAACGTGCATTGAAAAAATATCAAATTGATTTGTTTTTTTCTCCTGATGGTTATTTGTCGTTGAGTTCGTCAGTTCCACAAATAGCAACAATTCACGATCTGAATTTTGAATATTACGACAGCGACATTCCCAAGTTGAGTTTGAAATACTTTCGTCACTTCTTTCCAAAATTTGCAAAGAAGGCGACTAAAATCATTACTGTTTCAAATTATTCGAAAGCTGATATCGTACAAGTTTACGGAGTTGAAGAAGAGAAGGTATTTGCTATTTGGAATGGTGCGTCGGATCAGTTTAAACCGATTGCTTCAGAAGAAAAAATTGTCATTCAAGAGAAATATACAAATGGAAAACCTTATTTCCTTTTTGTAGGAGCTTTATCTCCACGCAAGAATTTGATTCGTTTGATTCAAGCCTTTGATCGTTTCAAACAAGAAACGGGTTCGGAGACGAAGTTGTTAATTGTTGGTGAGATGCTTTGGAAAGATAAGACCTTTGCAGATGCTATTTCATATAAAAACCACGACGAAGTTTGCTTTACAGGTCATTTAGCACTTACTGAATTAGCTAAAGTTATGGGAGCAGCTAAAGTTTTTACATATGTTCCCTATTTTGAAGGATTTGGAATCCCACTTGCTGAAGCTATGAAATGTGGTGTTCCGATTTTATCAGGAAATTTAACTTCGTTACCTGAAGTTGCAGGTGATGCTGCCGTGTATTGTGACCCGTTTGATGTAAGTGATATTGCAAATCAGTTGGTCGAATTAGATTGTAATCAAGAATTGTTAGCTAAACTAGCTGAGAAGTCTTTAGAGCGATCCAGCTTATTTAGTTGGGATCAATGTGCCGATGAGGTAGCAAAAGTACTAGGGTTATAAATAAAAAGAGCGACATTTAATGCCGCTCTTTATATATGAATTTTGTATGATATAAAATAATTACTTCAATGCGCTTTCCAATTTAAGTAATTCAACAGCAACTTGATTTGTTATGTCCAATTCAGGAGCAAAATACAAAGTTGTTGATTTGTCAACTACCATCGATAATTTTTGACGTTCAGAAACGATTGCGATTGCTTTTTGTACACGATCCAAGATTGGTGTATTTAATTCTTCACCAAATGCTTGTAATTCTTGTTGAATTGATTGTTGACGTTCTTGCAATGCACGTTCTTTATCCATGATTTTTTTCTCAGCAGCTTGACGCAAAACTGGAGTCATATCACCTTGTTTTGCTTGGTAATCATTGTATGCTTTTTCTAAATCATTACGCATTGTTGTAAACTCTTCAGCCAATTCTTTTTCGTGAGCGAGGTATTTATCCATAGCCACTTTTCTAGATGGCATTGTATCTAACAATCTTTGAGAGTCAACAAATCCAATTTTCACTTGAGCCATTGTACCAAAGCTCAACATTAACACTAATCCTGCTAAGATTTTTTTCATTTTATTTTGTTTTTATTAGTCTTTAACGTTTAATTCCTTTAGAACTTCATCACTTATATCCATCTTGCTATCAGCATAAACTAAGTTACTCTGATTTGCTTTATCGAATACAAATGAATAGTTTCTTTTTGAAGCAACTTGTTGCATTGCGTTGTACACTTTTTCTTGAATCGGTTTGATTAACTCTTGTCGTTTTTGGAAATAATCACCTCCTACACCAAAGCGTTGGCGTTGCAACTGCATTGTTTCTGTTTCAATTGTTTGGATCTCCTCCAAACGTTTTGCTTTTTCCTCGCTTGGTAAAAGCACTTCTTCGCGCGCAAAGTTATCCTTTTTTGTTTTTAAAACCTCGTTTCTTTCTTCAATTTCTTTTGTCCAACGATCAGCTAACTTATCTAATTGTTCTTTAGCTTCGGTGTATTCCGAGAGTTTATTTAATATATAATCAGAATCAATGTACGCATATTTTTGAGCAGAGACAAAACCCGTGCCAAACATAATTGCTAATACTAGAGCTACTATTTTCATATTATTTAAAATTTACTTCTGCCAAACGACAAATAACGTAAAATATTGTGAATTACGAATTATAATTCTCCTAAATTCATTCCAATAGTGAATGTTAACTTACCGAAATAGCCTTTCTGTTGAATTGACGAATCGCTGTCGCCCCCGAAACCTGTTGCCCATGGACTCAATTTATCAAAGCCAAATCCATAATCGATACCCAACATACCAAACATCGGTAGGAAGATACGAACACCAGCTCCTACTGAACGTTTTACATCCAATGGATTGAAGTTTCTAAAGTTTGGATACGAATTACCTGCCTCCGCAAATGCCAACACATAGAACGTAGCAGATGGATTCAACGAAATTGGATAACGCAATTCCATCGTGTATTTCGTAGCAATTGGGTCTCCGGAAGCTGAAGATAACCTGTTGTCGTCGTAACCTCTAACTGCAATTACCTCGCGTCCCCCAATTTGATTCATCCCTGTCAAACCACTACCTCCTAGGTAGAATCGTTCAAATGGAGATAATCCTTTCGCTTTGCTATATGCTCCCATATAACCAAATCCTACACGTGTTCTCAAGACTAATTTTTGATCTTTCGATAACGGGAAGTACCATTCTCCACTAAGTTTGATTTTATAATATTCTAGATACTTATATCGTTCTTGCGAAGATAATGATGAATAATCTGTAATTCCATTAAACGCAGAATATGGTAGTGTACTTTTACCAGATAGTGAAATAATACTTCCTGATTGTGGGTAAATAGGTGAACTTACCGAACTTCTTTGAATGGTATATTTCAAATAAATATCATTTGAATACCCGTTGTCAAATAACCCGAAATATTGTTGATATTTATTTACATCATAGTATTGGTAACCCAATTCAAATGATTCAGAGAAATAATCATCAGGCCATTTTTTTCTTCGTCCCATAACAACTCCGGCACTAGTAATTCCAATACCTTGGTGGTTTGCATTACGTTTTAAATAACCATTTCCAAGAGAAGTATGAGACAAGAAGAATGTTAACGAATTAGGTTTTTTACCTCCCAACCATGGTTCAGTAAATGAAATATTATATGCTTGGAAGTATTTACCATTCGTTTGACCTCTCAACGACAAACGTTGTCCATCACCTGAAGGTAGTGGAGACCATGCTTTCCCATTGAAGAAATTACGCATTGAAAAGTTGTTGAACGTTAACCCCAAGGTACCAATAATCATCGGTTTACTTGTGATGTAGTTCATACCACCATATCCACCTGATAATTCAATTTGATCCGACGATTTTTCTTCAACAACATATTCAATATCAACTGTTCCTTTTTGTGGATCTGGCATTGGGTTTACTTGGAATGCTTGTTCGTTGAAATAACCCAATTGTGACAATTCACGTTGTGTACGAATGATATCGTTTCTACTAAATAAATCTCCCGGTCGCGTACGAATTTCGCGTAAGATTACATGGTCGTTTGTTTTTGTATTACCTTTGATTGTAATCGTTCCAACGCGAGCTTCTTTCCCTTCTCGAATACGCATTTCATAACTAATGCGGTTATCAGTGAAGTCAACTTCAACTGGAGTTACATCAAAGAATAAATAACCTCTATCCATGTAAAGAGACGAAATATCTCTCCCATCTTGGCTCATACGAAGTCTCTCTTCTAATAATTGTTTGTTGTAAATATCTCCAGGTTTGATCCCTAAAATTGTGTCTAAGTAAGTCGAACGGAATTTTGTATTTCCAACCCATGTGATATCTCCAAAATAGTATTTTTCACCTTCATCAATATGAATGTCTATCATGAGGTGTTTTGGATTAATCAAGTAAACAGAATCTTTGATGATTTTGGCGTCTCTTAAACCAACTTCTCCAAACTTGTTCATCATAGCAATCTTATCGCGAGAATAAGCAGATTCTGTAAATTTGGAACTTTTGAAAATACGCATGATAGACATTTGCTTCGTGTCTTTCATTGCTCTGCGAAGCTTGCTGTCTTTTACACTTGTATTTCCGATGAAATTAATTTTCTTAATCTTAACACGTTTTCCTCTGTTACATTCAATTACGAATATTTCTGAGTTCAACATGATTTCATCTGGAATTCGTTTGATATTCACTTTCGCATCGTAATAGCCTTCTTCTCTAAAGTATCCGATGATTTTAGAACGTGTTTTGTAAACTAAGTTTTCTGAGATAGTCTTTCCAGTAAAAAGTTCAATTTGTTCTCTAATTTTATCTGCTTGACGTTTGTTGATTCCTGTGAATCGGTACTTAGAAAGCTTAGGACGAGGTGTAACCTGGATAGTCAAATAGACAACACCAGCGAGTACTTTGTCGGCGTAGATTTGCACATTTGAAAACAATCCTTCTTTCCAGAGATTGTTAATCGCATCCGATATTTGTGTACTAGGAATTACAATTTTTTGTCCTTGTCTCAATCCTGCAACCAAGCGAATTGCATTAGGATCGTATCCTTCAGCACCTTCAACGTTGATTGGTCCGATTGTGTATTCTACTGGATTTTGATAATCAAGGACGATGTCTGAATTGATTCCAATTGGCCCAGTGATTGTTGTTGTGTCCACCACTTCTAGTGAATCTGCACTTCCTGTTAATACATGTATCTGCGCGTTCACGTATGAAAACGCAAATAATGCCAAGGACAATAGGTAGTGAGTTAATTTCATAGATTATTATTTAATTGCTCTGATACCATTCCAAAACGTCTTTCTCTATTTTGAAAATCGTATACTGCTTCATATAAATGTTCACGTTTAAAATCAGGCCAAAGAATATTCGTGAAATAAAATTCTGTATAAGCACATTGCCACAACAAGAAATTACTGATTCTATGTTCGCCAGATGTTCTAATCAATAACTCAGGATCTGGAATTCCAGCTGTTGAAAGATGGTTGCTAAACACTTCATTTGAAATTTCATCGATTGAAAGTGTTCCTTCCTTTGTTTCTTGTGCGATTGATTTCACTGCCTGAATAATTTCCCATTTAGCAGAATAATTCAACGCTAAAACGAGATTAATATTGTTATTCTCTTTTGTAAACTCAATAGCTTCTTGCATCTCAATTCGGCATTTTTCTGGTAATCCAGCCATATTTCCGATGCAGTGTAATCGAACACCAGATTCGTGCAATTCTTTCACTTCATTCGATATTGTACGAACCAACAAATCCATCAAACCATCAACTTCTTCTTTTGGACGATTCCAGTTTTCTGTAGAAAAAGCATAAAGTGTCAAATACTTTACTCCGATTTTTTGAGCACCTTTTAGAGCTTCGCGAACTGACTCAACACCAACATTGTGACCAAACAAGCGCATTTCACCTTGTTTTTTGGCCCAACGCCCATTTCCATCCATAATAATTGCGATGTGTTGTGGGGTTTTCGATAAGTCTATTTTAGTTTGGTCTATCATTTCTTAGTTTACAATTGACGAATTTAATGAAAGTATTTTTTGTGTGGTTATTTTAGTTGTTAAAGGTTAACATACCTTAACAAAAAAAGAGGGATTGGTTACCCGATCCCTCTCAAACATGTTATATTAATAATTATTCAGCAAGAATGATCAATTTATTATCCATCAATTCTGCTACACCACCTTTGATGGCTACTCGAATAATTTTTGAATCTTGTGGATCCTTTTCAATCAAATCGCTTGTTTTTGATGTTGCTTCAAACGGAGCATTTAAATCAACCTTCACAACACCTTCTTTCAAAGCAGAAATAATTGGTGTATGGCCATTTAATACTTGAAACAAGCCATCCAATCCCGGCATTTGTACAGCTTCCACTTCTCCAGTAAA
>DATGOZ010000151.1:0-2841 GCA_035305395.1 Taishania sp.
TGTGGAAAATTGAAGTGTTGCCTAAACTATGAGTTGGATTCATACCTGGAAGCATTGAAATCTTTTCCAAAGGCGGATGTTAAATTACATACGGAAAAGGGAACAGCTTATCATATTAAAACAGATGTTTTCAAAAGACAAATGTGGTTTGGCTATTCAGGTGAAGCTGCAATTGGTGGTTTGGTGATGTTGGATCCAGATCGTGTGAAGGAAATCATCGCGATGAATAAGGAAGGTGTTAAACCGCAAGATTTAGCTGAATTTGCGAGCAAAGTGGAAGTGGAGGTTGTGACGGATTACGAAAACGTAGTAGGTCAGGATAGCGTGAATCGTTTTGAACATGTTTTCAAAGCGAAGAAAAAGAAGAAGAAAAATCCTTCAAACGGAGGGGATGCGAAAGCGAAACAACCAAAGCAAGGAAATCAGCAGGTGAAAACGCATGAAAATGTTTCGAAAAAAACTCAGCCAGTAGCACAACAAAAGCCACAAGGTCAGGAATCCAAAGCGGAAGGAACAAAACCAAAGCGTCCAAACAATAAGCGTAGAAATCCGAATCGCAATAGGGGAAATCAACCGAATGCGACTCCAAAAACTGAAAATTGATAAGCTATGAAGCGTCTTTTATCTTTCCTCTTTTTGATTGTAGGACTTGTCTTAGCAAGTTGCTCCGAAAAGCCGTATTACGAAAAGGTGTACGATTTCAAAGGGAATGTTTGGAAACAAGATCAAAAGTCAGTTTTTCATGTGGATATCGATGATACATCGAGTGTATATCGTTTTGTTTTGACAATGCGTACAACAACTGATTACAGCTATAACAATGCATGGTTGTTTTGGACTACTGAAACGCCTTTGAAAGAAAAAGTGCGTGAACCGTTTGAACTGAAGATTGCAGACCCTGACGGAAGTTGGATCGGTAAAAATTCGGGTACTATCGTTGAAAATCAGTTGACATTTGCTGGAAGAAAAATTGCTATTCCAGGAAAATATAAATTTACCATTGAACAAGCGGTGACATTGGAACAATTGGACAACGTGCTGGACATTGGTTTGACTGTTTACAAAGAGAAATAATTAAAATTTTGACCATGTATAATAATATTCTTGTAGAAAAGAATGGAATGATTGAAGTAATTACAATCAATCGTCCTTCTCAATTAAATGCATTAAATAAAGAAACAATTGAGGAATTGAGTACAGCAATTAAAGCAGCTGAACAAGATGCGAATGTTGGTGTAATCATTTTGACTGGTGCGGGTGAAAAATCATTTGTTGCTGGTGCTGATATCAAAGAATTTGCCGATTTTACAATTGCTCAAGGAGGTGAATTGGCTCAAAAAGGTCAAGAAACATTGTTCGATTTAATTGAAAACTTAACAAAACCTGTTATTGCTGCAATCAACGGATTTGCATTGGGAGGTGGGTTGGAATTGGCAATGGCATCACATATCCGAATTGCTTCTTCAAATGCACGTTTGGGATTACCTGAAGTTTCTTTAGGAGTAATTCCTGGATATGGAGGAACACAGCGTTTGGCTCAACTTGTAGGTAAAGGAAAAGCAAACGAAATGGTATTTACTGCAGGGATGATTAAAGCTGACGAAGCATTGACTTGGGGATTGGTAAACCATGTTGTTGAATTGGAAGAATTGATGCCAAAAGCTACTGAAATTGCTGAAAAAATCTTGGCTAATTCAGGTAGCGCTATTGCTTCTGCAATCCGTGCTATAAATGCTGGCTTTAAGGACGGAGTGGATGGTTTTGAAGCAGAAATTTTAGAATTTGGAAAATGCTTTGGTACTGTTGACTTCAAGGAAGGAACAACAGCATTTATCGAAAAGAGAAAACCAAACTTTAGAGGGTAATTATTTATTTTGAACCGCAAATAAACTGCTGTAATCGGCGGAATATTTGCGGTTTTTTGTTAAAACTATATGGAGAATCCAATAAAGAAATTGCTAGGGCAAACTGCTGTTTACGGGTTGACTGTAATTCTTGGTCGTGCGCTCAATTTTTTGTTGGTTCCGCTCTATGTTTATGTATTCACTGATCCAAAAGAATATGGAGTCGTTTCGATTTTATATTCGTGGGTAGCCTTTCTAATTGTATTGTTACCCCTCGGTATGGAAACAGCTTATTTCAAATTTATCAGTGATCAAAAGGAAGATAAACGAACCATTTTTCAGAATAGTTTTTTTACTGTTTTAGGGTTCAATTCCTTGTTTCTGATTTTGGCAATTTTATTTAGCTCTTCGATTGCGAATTGGATGAAAATGGGTGACCACCCAGAGTATGTCATCATCCTTGCACTTATTGTTGCAATAGATGCTATTTCTGCTTTGCCAATGGCGAAATTGCGGGCTGAAAATAAAGCAAAACAATTTGCTGGAATTCAGTTTTCATCAATCATGGTGAACATTGCTTTCAACTTGATTTTATTACTCTTTTTCTTTGATAAGGAACATCCGGAAATTGGAGTACTTTTCATCTTGATCGCCAATTTGATTTCATCATTAACAAAACCTTTGTTGCTATTGAAGGAATTCAAGGGGATTACTTTTCAATTCAATGCTGATCTTGCAAAACAAATGTTGCTTTATTCATTACCCTTAGTTTTAGCTGGATTTGCAGGGATTATCAACGAAACAATCGACCGAATTTTACTGCACGACATCCTTTATACAACACGTTTAGCAGAGAACATAACGGGAGTTGGAGCAGAAAAATTAGCACTAGATTACGCCGAAGGGCAGGTTGGAATTTATTCTGCATGCTACAAATTAGCAATGTTGGTTACGATTTTTCTTCAAGCATATAAATATGCTGCAGAACCTTTTTTCT
>DATGOZ010000152.1:0-2250 GCA_035305395.1 Taishania sp.
TGGTATTTCTAAATGAGCATGGTGTTCGTGCAATAAAATTTAGATCACAAAATCGTACAGCTCCAGCTATAAATTCACCAGTAACTTCACAAGTATGGCAAGAGAAAAATCCACTGTTTTTCATGTTCAAAACTGCTCCCCTCTCTCCAATATCCAAAATAATTACTGTTACTAGTCCTCGAACAACTATCTTTCTTTCATCACTTTGGATCTGTAACATGCAACCTTTGATAAAATGTGCTTGTAATTGTTTAACCATTCTATACAGAACCAACCCATAGTTGGGTTTCTTTTGTTGTATTATCAATGCAAAAAAAATCATGTTATTTAATGAGTATCGTTCTTCTATTGGAATTTCATTCACACTAAGAAATACTAAAGCTTTAATAAGATTTGGTCTACCTACCAGGATATAAATGTAATTTAGAACTTTTAAATGCCCTAACACCGTCTGTGAAGAGACTATAGGATATATTAGTATCTGGATATAGAACATTAAGATATTTTCTTAATGTTCTGTGGATCCTCCCGTTGCAATTGGTTGACAGTGAATTGAAATTTGATTCATGTTTGTTGATTATTCCCTTCAGCAACGACCTGCAAAATTCTTTTGATTTAAATTTCAATTGCAAGATGGAATTCAAATCATAAATAATTAACATGCCCTTCTGCAATGAATGTGTTTCTCTTGGTATCTTATTCTTTTCATACTCATTTCCACATTGTGCACAATAATGGAACACCTCATATTGCGGTTTCCTAATAGAATCAAATATTTTATTAAATTTGTGACTAGTAATTGGAAAATACGATACCACATGAGGAGGCAATGTAACCGCCATCATTACCAATAGGTCTTCCAATTGAGAATTTGATAATCTCACATGTATAATGAATGCAAATATAATTACTAATAATGTAATAATATTCAGATTGCCAAAAGTATTTGGTATTAACTGCTTAAGAATTTCAAAATCTTTTAAATCAGAATTAAAGAGCATCCAAGGTTCTGGATCTCTTTCACTCTGAACTTTTAAAAATTGGACAAACTGCTTGGATGCGCAATCTGCTTCATCTTTACTTTTGTAAAATGCAGAGGAATGATTTGAATCCAATGAATTTTCATCGGACGACGAATCAGCATTGTTAGGAATATCATCAACAACACTATACACATGATTCCACTCAATCTCAATATCGTTAACAATTTGATCATAAGATGTGGATTTGTTCAAAATTTGTTCAAAGTGTTCTTTCTAAAGAAGTCAGTTAAATTAAAAATAAACAACTTACGTGTCTTTTATGAAAGTACCTTCCATTATAATAGATGTTGAAATCTGCTGTCTCATGGGGAAGGGATTTCCATGAGTCAGGATTGCCTTTTGGTCTGCCTCGTTTTTTTTGCATTAACGAAAACAGTGATTGGGTAATTCCAATAAATAGTGTCACAGGTAATCCAACGTTTTGAATTCCCTCCATTTGTAACGGCTGTCAAGTCATTCAAACCGCAATGATATTATAAATACAAGGTATGATACGTTGGTAGTCAAATCCCAACCAATAATGAAAAAGTCAAAATACAATTTAAGAAAAGAAAGAAAGGTATGTAACAGCAACTGAACTAACATCAAAGAAAAACGTCAACAACGAGTTTGAATACGATCAAGAAGAAAGCCAAGAGGAATTATACACAATCAAAAAAATACGTAGAATTGTTAGAAAAGGGAAATCAATTAAATTCGAAGTTGAATGGGACGATGGAAGTGTCAGTCATGAACCTCTCACAAGCTTCCCGAATAAATGGGAGCATCCAATTATTAAAGTATTCACTTTTATCAATCTCACACTTTATATAGGAATTCATGAAAACAAATGAATCAGGATTGGGTGTTAAAAAAGTAGAGGAGGAGGAGATTACAAAAGATGAAAAATCTGAAACAATCTGTAAAATTAATCATAAGCTAGGAAAAGAACTGAATGCATCCAAAACCCAAAATTTTGAAAAAAATGATATCGTGAGAAGGGAAATTGTTGAAGAATCACCAGATGAAAAAGATTATTCAAAAGTGAACACCAAGCAATCAGCAACTAAAAAGAGACAACATCCAGAACAGGATGAACACCCTATGCCTGAGAAAAGAAAGAAACGAAAAAAAGGTACACACGAGAATTTGAATAATGCAAGCAGTGATTGTAATGAGTAAGTATCATTGGTGCTACTCACAGTAGAAAGAAAAAATTTAGTAAATG
>DATGOZ010000153.1:0-8729 GCA_035305395.1 Taishania sp.
GTATTGTTGTGTGTAAAAGATTCTACACTTGTCAGCATGCCAAAAGGTCGCGGAAGAGGATATCGTTTCGGATTAGATAATGAAGAATACTACTTCAAATCTCAAGAGGAAATGAAAGAGTTATTTCTCGACTTACCTGAAGCAATTGAATCAGTTCAAGAGATTATCGATAAATGCGAGCCATATAGTTTAGCACGTGAAGTACTTCTCCCTGCCTTTGAAATTCCTGAAGAATTCCAAGATCCACAAGACAAAGTGGATAACGGAAAACGTGGTGAGAATAATTATTTGAGACATTTAACATACGAAGGAGCAAAAAAGCGATATGGAGAAATAACGGATGAAATTCGTGATCGTCTCGACTTTGAATTAGCAACAATCGAACGAACAGGATATCCCGGATACTTCTTGATTGTACAAGACTTTTGTCAAGCAGCAAGAGATATGGGGGTTTCTGTTGGACCTGGGCGTGGATCTGCTGCTGGATCGGCAGTAGCTTACTGCATCGGAATTACAAACGTTGATCCAATCAAGTACGACCTCCTCTTTGAGCGCTTCTTGAACCCTGACAGGGTATCCATGCCCGATATCGATATTGACTTTGATGATGAAGGACGTGGGGACGTTATCAACTGGGTAATCAATAAATACGGTTCAAATCAGGTAGCACAAATCATTACCTACGGAACGATGGCTGCCAAATCATCCATTCGAGATACTGCTCGCGTAATGGATTTACCATTGAACGAAGCAGATAGAATTGCTAAGTTGATTCCAGATACTTCTCTATCCAATATTTTCAATTTGGACGAAAATGCATTGGCTGTTAAATTAAAAAACAATGCTGAAGCAATTGCTAAAGCCAATGAATTGAAAGCAATTGCTTCTGGGAATAATTTATCTGCAGAAGTAATTCGTCAAGCATGCCAGCTAGAAGGATCTGTTCGAAACACAGGTATTCACGCATGTGGGGTAATTATCACACCAGATGACATTACCAATTTTGTTCCTGTCTCAATAGCGAAAGATTCACCAATGTGGGTCACACAATTTGATAACTCCGTAGCTGAATCTGCTGGTTTGTTGAAAATGGACTTTTTGGGATTAAAGACATTAACACTAATCAAAGATGCGGTTAAAAACGTAAAACTACGTCACGGAATTGACTTAAATCCAGACGAATTTCCGATAGACGACGAAAAAACGTATGAGTTATTTCAACGCGGAGAAACAGTCGGAATATTCCAGTACGAATCCGCTGGGATGCAAAAATACATGCGCGAACTTAAGCCAACAGTTTTTGCCGACCTCATTGCGATGAACGCATTGTATCGACCAGGACCACTCGAATACATCCCATCGTTCATTCGTAGAAAACATGGTGAAGAGCCAATAGTCTATGACTTAGATGACTGTGAAGAATACCTGAAAGAAACATATGGTATTACCGTTTACCAAGAGCAAGTAATGCTTTTATCTCAGAAGTTGGCAAACTTTACAAAAGGTGAAGCCGATACGCTACGTAAAGCGATGGGTAAAAAGCAAAAAGACGTGTTGGATAAGATGAAACCACTTTTCTTGGAAAATGGTGCCAAAAACGGTCACGCTGTTGAAAAATTAGAAAAAATTTGGAAAGACTGGGAAGCATTTGCATCGTATGCATTTAACAAATCTCACTCGACTTGTTATGCTTGGGTTGCTTACCAAACAGCCTACTTAAAAGCAAATTACCCAGCAGAATATATGGCTTCTGTTCTTTCAAATAACATGAATGATATCAAACAAGTGTCATTTTTTATGGAAGAATGTAAGCGCATGGGTATTAACGTTTTGAGTCCTGACATCAACGAATCACATTTCAAGTTCACCGTAAACAGCAATGGTGATATTCGTTTTGGACTTGGCGCAATCAAAGGATTGGGTTCAGGACCTGTAAGTGCGATTATCAAAGAACGTGATGAAAACGGTCCATTCAAATCCATCTTCGATTTTGCAAAACGTGTCGGATCTAAGGACTGTAATAAAAAAGCATACGAAGGATTGATTTTTGGAGGAGGGTTTGACTCGTTCAACAACATCCATCGAGCACAATTCTTCAAAGAAGATCACAACAAACGAACATTTCTTGAAAACTTAATCAGATACGGAAGTAGCTATAAAGATAACGAAAATTCATCTCAAGTTTCATTATTTGGCGAAGAATCAGAAGTTGCAATGCCCGAACCAGAAATTCCAAAATGTGAAGAGTGGAGTAGCTGGCAAAAACTTTCGAAAGAAAAAGAAGTTGTAGGAATCTATATTTCTGGTCACCCGCTAGATGACTACAAATTGGAGTTAACTTCATTCTGCAATGGAACAGTTGAAATGCTCAACGAAATGGAAAAATACCAAAATGTTGATTTAACAATTGGTTGTGTCATTTCAGAAGCAGAACACCGATTCACAATGAAACAAGAACCTTTTGGAACGTTGACCATTGAGGATTACACACATTCAACAAAATTGTTCTTATGGAGAGAGAATTACCTGAAGTTTAGACACTTCTTGGTGCCAAATATGTTTATTGCGATCAAAGGACGGATTGAAATCCCACCAAGAAGAAGTCAACTTGAATTTACAATTCACTCAATCGAGTTACTTCAAAACTTGCGTGATAAAGCTGTCAAATCAATTAATTTGAAGATTCCAATTCGTTCACTCGAACAACGTGTCATTACCGATTTGAGTACTTTATTTCTTGAAAACGAAGGAAATTGTCAGGTTAATTTTGTGGTCTACGACCCAGTTGATGAAATTGAAATCAAAATGAATTCAAAAAGTGTCAAAATTGACGCAAATAACAAAGTGATAAAATCGCTTGATCAAATGAAAATTGATTATAGTTTTAGCTAATTTTGTAATCTCACTGTATTATTTTATTTTTGTTGAATGAATAAAATTGATGAAATAATTGGACTTCTGCTCTTAAGACATAGTTGTGTCATAATTCCTGGTTTTGGAGGCTTCATTGCGAAACATAAACCAGCGGAGATTGACTATGTAAATGGGATCATGACTCCTCCTAGAAAATCGCTTTTATTCAATAAGCAATTAATCAGCAATGATGGTTTGTTGGTAGCTGAATATGCGAAGTCGAATGGATTGACATTTGACCAAGCTGAGCATGCTGTTCAACAAGCGGTTAACGAATGGAACAAAACTCTCAGTGAGGGTTCAAGAATCTCAATCGACAAAGTAGGATTTCTCTTTTTGGATACTGAACGTAATATTTGCTTTGAACAAGACAGAGAATTTAATTTATTGCTTTCATCTTTTGGATTAGACAAGGTTCATTTCTTAACTCAAACAGATGTTGAAATTGTGCAAAACAGAATTGAAGTAGCACAACAACCTGTTATTCCAACAGCAACATATTCTTCTCAACCGGAACTAATAGAAAAAACCGTTGAACAACAAGAAGTGATTTCAACTGAAAAAGTTGAAGAACCTGCAATTATTTCAATTCACAAATCAAAAAGAAGTATCTGGAAATACGTTGCTGCAGCTTGTTTAATTCCAATGATGTTTTACTCATTTTGGATTCCGTTAAAAACAGATGTTTTGGAATCGAAAATGATTTCTTTCCACGACTTCAACCCTTTCCACGAGTATGAAAAGTCGGAATACAAACCGGTTTCACATACAAAAGCTTTGAGCAAGGAGAGTAAAACAATTAAAGCATTAGAAGAGCAATTAGCTGAGGTTGAAACAGCAAACGATCAAACATATTCATACAATTTAACTGACAACACATTCTTGTTAGTTGAAATCAAACAAGCAGAAACAGAAACAATCAGTAATTCCACTTCTGAAGTTGCGTCAAAACAAATAGGGACGTCACAAGTTTCGACAGGTGCTTTCAATTACATCATCGGATGTTTTTCGAGTGATGAAAATGCTCAAAACTTGGTAAAAGAACTCAAAGAAAAAGGGTTTAATGCTTCAATTGTGGACAAGAAAAATGGTTTAAACAGAGTATCTATAGGTTCAGCTAATACACAAGTAGAATTAAATCAATTAATTGAAAAATCTAAATCTCACGGATTTGAGGGGTGGGTATTGAAATAATCTACCTTAAAATTTACCAATGAAATACAGAGTTTTAACAACCGAAGAGTTAGGTGCGCTTGAAGATGACTTAAAAGCGTTTCTCATTGTCAATGGAATTGATGGTTCAGAATGGGAAAAAATCAATCAAACCAATCCCGATAAGGCAATTCAATTAGTTGAACTGTTTTCCGATTTAGTCTTGGATAAGACCTACGAAAAAATCAAATTCTTAGAATTTAGATCCAAAAACATTTTGGTTGTTTTCCATGTTCTAACAAAAGAAATCATTTCAATCACACTAACCTTGGATAATCAAGATTTAGGTGATTTTTCAACCATCGAATCCATTCACAAGACCTTTGTAGAGCACGCTTCAAACATCAAGTACCAAGTCAATACGAAAATTGGATTTGACAACCGCAATTTGGAAGTTCATAAACTACTCGAAAGTGGCTGTGTACTTTCTGCTGAAGAATTTTGGGTATCTTTGACAAAAGCAATAGACTTAAAACAAGATAAATTATGAAAAAATTAGCTTTAGCAGCATTTGTACTCTCAACATTGGGAATCAATGCACAAATTAAAACACCAGCATTAAGTCCATTAGGGAAAGTAGAACAAGCTGTAGGTTTAACAAACATTTCAATTGAATATTCAAGACCAAGTAAAAGAGGTCGTGTAGCATTTCCAGAAATCGTACCATACGGAGAAATCTGGAGAGCTGGAGCAAACAAAAACTCAATCTTGACAACAGACGATCAAATGGTTTTTGGACGCGATACTTTGAAAGCAGGTTCATATGCTATTTTCATCAAACCTAGCGCAACAAATTGGACAATTTATTTATATAAAAACACAGAAAACTGGGGAACACCAGCAAATTGGGACGATAATTTAGTTGCGATTAAAACAACTGCAGATGTAAAAACAATTTCAGAGGTTGAAACATTCACAATCGCAATTGATAATATCAAAATCGATGGAGCTAGTTTAACATTTAGCTGGGATAAATCACAAGTTTCAATTCCTTTCAGTGTAGTTGACAGGTCAAAAGTTGAAGCAAACATTAAAAAAGTTTTAGCTGGACCAACGGCAAGAGATTATTATGTTGCTGCAGATTACAACTTGAATATCAATGGCGACATGAAACAAGCATTGGAATGGATCAACAAAGCAATTGAAATGAGCGGAAACGATGTTCCTTTCTATTTCTTGCGTAAAAAATCATTGATTCAAGCAAATATGAAAGATTTCAAAGGAGCGATTGAAACAGCGAAACAAACAATTGATGCGGCAAAAAAAGCAAACAATCAAGAATACGTAAACATGAGTGAAGCTTCTATCAAAGAGTGGAGCAAAAAATAAACATGAATTTTGAAAGGGATTCATTTGAATCCCTTTTTAATTATAACAAACATGACAGAGCTACAACAAACACTAATAAATCGTTTTGGAGAACACAGAGTTTTAGAGATTCAAACACTTGAAGGTGAAATGCCATTACTTGCATTAGACCTTGAAGTTCGATCTCAAGTTACAGTCATTTGCACAAATGGACTTTCCAATTATGAAATGCCTGTTCCAGAAAAAATGAGTGAACGAAAATTTAACGAGCTGTGTTTTTGCTTACCAAGCTATTGGGAATGGGAAAACATGGAAGATCCTCGTATGAACTGGATTTTTCCATGGATCCAAAAACTGGCTAAGCACGTAGTTGAAAAAAATACATGGTACGGACATGGTCACACATTTGCTTCAGGACCAGACTTAGGGCCACTCTCTCCTACTATGCTCCAAAACCACTTGATGCTATCGGAACCGATGTTATTGGAAGAACAGTTGAGACCAATTAAAATTGGCAATAAAAATGTCTATTTCTTGACGATTATTCCAATTTTCTCGGACGAAATGGATTTCAAACAAAGTAAGGGAAGTTACAAATTAATCCAAAAAATGAGAGACAAAGGTGTCGATGAGTTATTGGATGATTTCAGAAAAACTTCTTTACGAAGTAAATGGCGTATTTTTTCATTAAGCTGTATGTCAATCAACCGTTTGGACACTTCTTTCTTAATTGTGAGTCACTGGAATGGCAGTGATTCATTGTTGAAAATCAAAGAACAATTCAAAAACTTATTTGAAGATAAACAACACTTTGAGATCCTTCTCTTTACACACATCAAGCGACCAAAAGAAGGATTTGAAATTCCAAGTAGAATGTACATCATTGCTAAAAATGATTTCAATTTATTCGGAAAACTAAAATCGAAAAAATCATACCCAACAGAATACACGCATTTTGATGTTTGTTTCTTAGTTGACGAATACGACAAAGCACAAGACAACGTTATCAAAGCAATGAAAATCAAACACGTTGTATCATTTGGTTATGAACGAAGTTTTGTGAATATAAACCTACAAACCAGCTACGTTAGTTCACAAGAAAAAATTAAATTTGCTTTAGCAATGCTATCTAAAATTTCAGATTAATGAACAATATTTTCAAAGGTGCGGGTGTCGCTCTTGTAACACCATTTAACGACGATAAAACAATTGATTTTGATGGACTTCGCAAGTTAGTTCGTCTACAAATTGAAGGGAAAACAGATTTTTTAGTTGTTCAAGGTACAACTGGTGAGTCACCGACATTAACTTGGGAGGAGAAAATCCAAATCCTTGAAACTGTCATTGCTGAAAATAATGGTAAATTAAAAATTGTTTTCGGAGTTGGAGGAAACAACACATTAGCTGTTGGTGAGCTATTAAAAAAAGTTCCTGTTGGTGTAGATGGAATTCTATCTGTTTCTCCATACTACAACAAACCGACACAAAAAGCAATTATTGAACACTACAAATATCTTGCAAGCTGCACAAACTTGCCTATCATTCTATACAACGTACCTGGTCGTACAGGGTCAAACGTGCTACCAGCAACAACTTTGGAGTTAGCTTCAACAGTTGACAACATCGTTGCAGTGAAAGAAGCTTCTGGAAACATGGAGCAAATCATGGAAATTATTCGTTTGAAACCAGCAGGATTCGACGTATTATCTGGAGACGATCCGATTACATTACCGTTGATTGCGACAGGAGCTGTCGGAGTAATTTCTGTTGTCAACAATGCACTTCCTGAACTGTTCAACGAAATGGTGCACGATTGTCTTGCTGGAAATTTTGAAAAAGCAAAACCAGTTCACTTGGATTTATTACCAATCACACGCATGTTTTTCGAAGAAGGAAATCCAGCTGGTGTGAAGGTTGCGCTTTCCGAAAGAGGAATCATAAAAAACAATTTAAGAGCCCCTCTTCTACCTGTAAGCAATGATCTAACGAATAGAATCAAAAGTGAATTAAGAAAATTATTGAATGTTTAATCGTATCGTTAAATACAATCTTTTTGTAGGAGTTATTAGTCTCTTGGTAAGCTCGTGCTATCAAAAAAATGCACAAAACAATCAAGTTGTATTGACAAACGACGATTTCATAAACGACACATTGATTGAAGGAATTCATGCTGATTCAATTGAGTTTGTTGATACATTCAAATTAATTCCAGTTGAAACGATTCACAAAACAATTCAAGCAAATGTTAAGAAAAAAATCAAGCACAAATTACCGAAGATTAAGACTGGTGCTGATTTAGATAAGGAACAACTTCTCGAAAACATAGCAATCACACATGTGTATGCAACAATTGGAAAAATCAACAACGATAAAACATTGTTTCAACAATCAATCAAACAGAATGAAGAATGTATCGTTGCATTGATTACAGATTCAATTGAGTATCCTCAAAAAGTTTCTATCGATTCACTGAGCAATTGGACCGAACAATTATTCGTCACCAACAACATGAATCAAGAACGTGCTTATTTTGAAGCGATTATTTGGCTTGAAAATTTATACTTAACGCTTGAGAATCCTAAGAATTATCGAAACAATCAAAAATTAGAAGAGTTAATCTACATGCAATTAGACAACGGAGTAGGAATGCTTGAAAGACTTTCGTTTTATCAGGATTATCAACCAATCGGCAAATTTTCTGATTTTCTAATTGACATCATCGATTGCAAATACTTTGATTTAGATATAACTCAATTAAGAAATGAAGTTATTGAAACTAGAAATAGTTTATCCGTTTTAATACCCTAAATCTTCAAATGGAAATTTACCAACAAATCGTAAATCTTATTCAACAATCCAATAAGATTGTAATTACTGCACACAAATCACCAGATGGAGATTCAATTGGATCTTCTTTGGGATTGTTTCGATTCATCAATAAACTAAACAAAAACGTCACAATTTGTCACCCAGACAAAGCTCCGACATTTTTTAATTGGCTTGGAGATGTACAAGATATAATCGTTTTTGAAGAAAATGAAACTGTAGTAAAAGATGCTATTGCAGCTGCTGACCTATTGATTTGTCTTGATTACAACGACTATTCTCGTGTTGGAAAAGACATGCAAGTTGTACTCGAACAATACACAGGCAAAGTCATCATGATTGACCATCACTTGAATCCTTCACCAATTGCTGATTTGTTATTGAGCAAAACTGAAGTTTGTTCAACTGCACAACTCATCTATGATGTCATTTCACAATCGGACAAAAAATCATTATTAGATACTCACATA
>DATGOZ010000154.1:0-2506 GCA_035305395.1 Taishania sp.
AAGTGCTGGACGGTTATCGCGATATCTACCTGTCAATTCCTCTGCAAAATGCATCGCATCACACATAGACCCTCCGTTTCCACAACTCAATATCTTTCCACCGTTTTTAATTGCCTGAACCATCAATTGTCCTGCTTTCTCAATACGGTTGAAATTTTCCTCTGTGTTAAATTTTTGCAAAATTTCAACAGCCTCAAAAAAATGGTCTGCTATTTGTTTATTTGACATTATCTTGATTTTATTCAAAAGTAAAATTTTTATTTTTTGTTGTAACAAAATTAAGGCAAACTTATTATATTTGGAACTCGGATTTTTTTTAATCCATAAACTTAAAATTATGAAGAAAACAATACTTGTTACCCTTAGTCTCTTAACGCTAAATGGATTATTCGCACAAGAAGGATGTTTTGATCGATTAGAAAAAGCATTTGCAAAAAGAGGAGCCTACACTATCGCTGATGATATGCACCGAAACGTTATTTTAAGTTTCTTCACTGCAGATGGTCAAGAATGTTTAAATGGAAAAGTACGCGTAGAAAATGGCTTCGTAACAGCGATTTTCATTCAGTACAACGAAGGGGATTACGAGTTGTTAGACCGTAAATTTACAAACGCTCAAAAAAATCCACCTAAAATCGTGAACGGAATTTCTGAAATGATTCACGTAGCTGATGGTCAAAAGTTGAGAGTTGTGTTCATCGAAAAATTGAAACCAAAAGCAAGAGAATACAAAGCAGCCGAATTACCTGCTGATTTATAATATAAAAATCTTCAATTATATAGTCCTGCTTTCTGAGCAGGATTTTTATTTTTTAGACATGTCATTTTTAACGAATAAAGTTGTTTGGATTACAGGTGCTTCTTCGGGAATTGGAGAGCAAATAGCATTGCAATGCGCTGCACTTGGTGCCAACATCGTTCTTTCTGCTCGTAGTGAAGAAAAGTTGAATCAACTCAAAGACAAACTTTCGGGCAACAATCACTTTGTTGTACCGCTCGACTTGAATAATTCGAGTAACTTTCCTGAATTGGCAAAACTAGTGTTCGAAAAATACGGTCGCATCGATTATGTATTCAACAATGGTGGATTAAGTCAACGTTCAACTGTTGCTGAAACGGCTTTGGAAGTGGATCGCTACATCATGGAAATCAACTATTTTGGAAACATAGCACTTGCAAAGGCTGTTCTCCCTTATATGATTCAACAAAAAAGTGGACACTTTGTAATCATTTCATCCATTGCAGGAAAATTTGGTTTCTATTTGCGTTCAGCTTACAGTGCTTCGAAACATGCTTTACAAGGATTTTACGAAAGTTTGGCAATTGAGGAACAACAAAATGGTATCAAAGTAACCTTAGCATATCCGGGAAAAATCAACACAAATATTTCAATGAATGCACTGAATGGAACGGGTGATAAGCACAACATCATGGATCACAATCAAGCGACAGGTATGTCGGCCGAAGAATGTGCAGCTCGTTTGATTAAAGCTGTAGAGAAAAATAAAAAAGAGATTCTCATCGGAAACAAAGAAATCATGGCAGTGCGTTTGAAACGTTTCTTACCTACAAATCTCTTTTGGAAGATAATGAGTAAGCAATCTCCTACTTAGAATAAAAAATAAATTTTAGTTTTGTAAAACGAATTAATCGAAAATATCAATCATGAGTAAAAAAGTATATATCGTAGCCGCTGCTCGTACCCCAATGGGAGCTTTTATGGGCGGATTATCGACTGTACCAGCAACTAGATTAGGTTCTATTGCAATCGAAGGTGCGTTGAAAAAAGGAAATGTTGATCCAACTAAAGTGGATGAAGTATTTATGGGAAATGTATTGCAAGCTGGTGTTGGACAAGCTCCTGCACGTCAAGCTGCACTAGGTGCTGGATTACCGAATACTGTTCCTTGTACTACAGTAAACAAAGTATGTGCTTCTGGAATGAAAGCTGTTATGCTTGCAGCACAAACAATTTTAGCAGGTGACAACCACATCGTTGTTGCTGGTGGTATGGAAAACATGTCTCAAGTTCCTCACTACTTAGATGGTAGAAATGGAGCTAAATTTGGAAATATCCAACTATTGGACGGTATCACTAAGGATGGTTTGTTAGATGTTTACGATCAAGTTCCAATGGGTACTTGTGCTGAGAAATGTGCTACGGAATACAATATTACACGTGAAGACCAAGATAATTTTGCAATTACGTCTTACAAAAGAGCTGCTGCAGCTTGGGAAGCAGGGAAATTCAACGATGAAATCGTTCCTGTAAGCGTTCCTCAAAGAAAAGGTGAACCAGTTATCGTAGCTGAAGATGAAGAATACAAAAATGTTTCTTTGAACAAAATCCCTGAATTGCGTCCAGCTTTCACGAAAGAAGGAACAATTACAGCTGCAAATGCTTCAACATTAAACGATGGTGCTTCTGCATTGATTTTGGCTTCTGAAGAGGCTGTAGAAAAATACGGTTTGAAACCAATCGGACGTATTGTTTCTTATGGAGATG
>DATGOZ010000155.1:0-2353 GCA_035305395.1 Taishania sp.
CGTGCGTTTAAAATTGATATTTCCTTGGGAAGAGAACCTATTTTTTTGGAAAGTTCGAAATGGTTGAGGTCTCCTAATTCAGGATTGTTTTTGTCACAAATTCAGAATGGTACAGTTGTGAAAAAAGGGGAGGTTGTAGGAACGATCATGGATCCCTTTGGTAAAATTGAGCGTAAGATTAAAGCTCCTAGAGAGGGGTTTGTGTTGTGCGTGAATGAAGCACCAACAGTTTACAAAGGAGATGCTTTATTCCACCTAGGAAATATCGTTGCTGAAGAAAAGGTGGTTAAAAACTAAAACTTCCACCCATAAGAGCGGAAGTTTCAATTTATTTATGCTTCTAATTTGAATTCTGAATTCTTGTGGAATTTAATGTCTGGATAATCTTGTTCTGCCATCTGTAATAAGAATTGTGTTTCTGCAAGGAAGACCAAGTTTCCATCTTTATCTGTTGCTAAATAATTTGATTTTGCACGTTTGAATGATTCCAATTGAGCTGCATTATCTGTCGTCACCCATACTGCTTTTGTAAAGTTTCGTGGTGTAAAACGACAGTTGGCGCCATATTCATTGATTAAACGATATTGAATAACTTCAAATTGTAACTGACCAACGGTTCCAACAATCTTTCTGTTTCCTGGTTGCATAATGAACATCTGAGCTACACCTTCGTCAGTCAACTGGTGAATTCCCTTATCCAACTGTTTTGACTTCATTGGATCCAAGTTTTCTAATTCCATAAAGATTTCTGGAGAGAATGATGGAATTCCTTTGAATTGTAATTTTTCACCTTCTGTTAGTGTATCTCCAATTTTGAAGTTACCAGTGTCATACAAACCAATAACGTCTCCAGGGAAAGCTTCGTCTATGATCGATTTGTCTTGTGCCATGAACGAAGTGGGGTTTGGAAATTTCATTTTTTTATCTGAACGTACATGTGTATAGAATGTATTTCGTTCAAATTTTCCGGAAACGATACGCAAGAATGCAATTCTATCTCTATGTTTTGGATCGAGGTTTGCGTGAATTTTGAAAACAAAACCGGTGAATTTTGATTCGCTTGGTTCAATGAAACGAACATCTGTTTCTCTTCCTTGTGGAGATGGTGAAATTTCTATAAAAGTATCCAAAAGTTCTTTAACTCCAAAGTTGTTGACAGCAGAACCGAAGAATACTGGAGCTAATTCACCTGCCAAGTATTTTTCACGATCAAATTCATCGTATACTCCGTCAATAATTTCAACTTCTTCACGTAATTCACTTGCAAATTGATCACCAACGATTTCGTCCAAAAGTGGATCGTTTAAATCTTTGATTGTCACAACATCACTTGCAATTTTTGTTTTGTTAGCTTGGAATAGATTTAGATTTTGCTCGTGTAAATTGTACACACCTTTGAATCTATCACCCATACCAATAGGCCAAGTAAGCGGTCTAACTTTTATGTCTAATTTTTCTTCTAATTCATCCAACAAGCTGAAAGCATCTTTCCCTTCGCGGTCCATTTTGTTGACGTAGATAATCACAGGTGTGTTGCGCATGCGACAAACCTCCATCAATTTTTCAGTTTGTGATTCGACCCCGTTTGCACTATCGATAACAAGGATGACGCTATCTACTGCTGTAAGCGTACGATAAGTGTCTTCGGCAAAGTCTTTGTGTCCTGGTGTGTCGAGGATGTTGATTTGTTTTCCTGAATATTCGAAAGCCATTACGGAAGTAGCAACGGAGATACCACGTTGCTTCTCAATTTCCATGAAGTCAGAAGTTGCAGTTTTTTTGATTTTATTGTTTTTTACCGCACCAGCAGTTTGAATTGCTCCACCAAAGAGCAATAATTTTTCTGTCAAGGTTGTTTTACCGGCATCTGGATGGGCAATGATACCAAATGTTCTTCTTTTAGCTACAGCTTCTTCGTTTTTCATGTATTGGATGATATATTCAAATCGGTTGCAAAGATAAGTGATTCTTTTTGTTTATCAGTCAGTGTTATTAAAACAAAAAAGCCGAAGTCGTTAAACCTCGGCTTGTGTAGGAAAAGATTCCTTATTCAATGATTATTTTATGTATTGAAGTGTCTTTGTCTGATTGAATACGAACGAAATAAACCCCAGAAAGATTAGATGTTTGAATAGTTGTAGATCCATTTTCAATTGCTTGGCGGAGAACAATTTTTCCAGCTAAGTCAATGATTGACATCTCAACAGGTTGACTAACATCAATTTGAAATAATCCTGTGTTCGGATTGGGGTGAATTGAAATAGCGATATTTTCAATTTGAGAATTGATTCCAACTGTTGTTACAGTAAAGCAAGCAGTTGTGTCAGTACAACTATTTTTCGAAATGATAACT
>DATGOZ010000156.1:0-30178 GCA_035305395.1 Taishania sp.
GAAATCGATCCAATTTGTGCTTTACAAGCTGCAATGGATGGATTTGAAGTGAAAAAATTGGATTCAGTTGTACACAACGTAGATATCGTCGTTACTACAACAGGTAATAAAGACATCGTTGTTGGTCGTCATTTCGAAAAAATGAAAGATAAGACTATCGTTTGTAACATCGGTCATTTCGACAACGAAATTGATATGGCTTGGTTGAACAAAAACTATGGTCACACAAAAGTTGAGGTTAAACCTCAAGTAGATATTTATAATGTTAACGGAACTGAAATCATCATCTTGGCTGAAGGACGTTTGGTTAACTTGGGTTGTGCTACTGGTCATCCATCTTTCGTAATGTCTAACTCATTTACAAACCAAACGTTGGCTCAAATTGAGTTGTGGACTAATAGCGAAGCATACGAGAATAAAGTGTATATGTTGCCTAAACACTTAGATGAAAAGGTTGCTAAATTACACTTAGCGAAAATCGGTGTTGAATTGGAAACATTAACTGAAGAGCAAGCTGCTTATATCGGAGTTGATGTAAATGGTCCATTCAAAGCAGAACATTACAGATATTAATCTAGTGTAATAAATTGAGGAAAGGGGTTTCGAGAGAAACCTCTTTTTTTTGTGTCTATCTTTGCTTTCTAAACAATGAAAACATCAAATAGCTAACAAACGTTACGCAAATAAACCCAATCGTTGCTAAAACCGTCGCTCCGACAAAGTATTGAAAAGAATTTGCTTTGATAGACTCTAAGCTTAAATTCAATAGTTCTGAAGGATTAACTGGGTCTGCTACAACATATTTTCCAACTAAAAAACTAGTATAAACAATAAACGGAATCATAGGAGGAATAGAGATGTTAGCAGCGGCTATGAATAGCACTTTGTTGAGTCTAAATAAGATTGCTAGTGGAATACCAATCATCAATTGAAAACCCCAAATTGGAACGATTCCCATAAAAACTCCAAACCCCAATGAAAGTGATTTCTTAAGATTAGACTCTTGTGGTTTGATTGCTTCTTCCTTGATTGCTACCAATGTTTTTATAGAAAGAAATTTCCTTGGATAATAATACAACAACGCGATGATTACTAAAATTGAATTGAGTACACTGATGCGAAAGAAATCTCTTCCAGGTCTGAAGTGAGATACACGCTCTTCTGGATCATATTTCACTTGAATCGGAACGGCTTTGAAAGGAATAAATTTCCAAGCAAGTCGAACAATGACTTCAATTTCCAGTTCAAATTTTGTTGTAAATAAACGAATGGATTTAAGTGGTTTGAGCGGATAAACTCTAAATCCTGTTTGTGTATCTGGTAACGAAATCCACGTTTCTACTTTAAACCAAAAATTTGAAAATTTGTTTCCAAAAGAACTTTTTCCCGGAACACCTTCTTGCGTCATATTGCGAGAACCCATCAATACCGTATTCGGGTTTTCATAACACATTTGTATCATCTTAGGTAAATCACTTGGAAAATGTTGTCCATCGGAATCCATCGTAATGACATACTCAAATCCAAGTTTTTGTGCATGATCAAATCCTTTGCGAAGTGAATATCCTTTACCAGAATTTTTCGCATTATTCAATATAATAATACGATTCTGATAGTTTTCTAATATTTCGGTTGTTTCGTCTGTTGAACCATCGTTAATAACAATTAAACGATTGGGACTAATATATGATAACACACCATCAATGACAGATTGGAGTGTTTTGCTGTTGTTGTAAGTAGGAATTAAAACACAAGCGTTTATTTGTTCGATTGTAGTACTATCCACTAAGATTTGGTTTTCGAAATTAGTATTAGGTGAATTGATAATCTCAAATATAAGATTATTCTCGGATGATTTTCACTTGTCCATCTAATTCAATTTTAATAATCTGAGAGGCTTTTAGCATCTTCTCATTCAATCGCTCCATTACGATCGTATCAACAGATGATTTAATGGATGGATGAATGTCATCAAAACAAGTTGGACTTTCATCTCCACTGATATTCGCTGAAGTACTAACAAGTGGTTTTTTGAGTCCGCGTATTAACTTTAGACAAGTTGGATCTGTTGTAATGCGTATAGCAACGCTTCCGTCTTCAGCTACTACGCTTGGAGCCAACTTTTGTGCATTTGGATAAATGATTGTTAGCGGTCTTGTTGCTAAATCAGCCAAATCATAGCAAATTTCATTAAACTCAGGGATATAGCGTTCCAACATTGGAAACCCATCTACTAATAACACAAAACTTTTGTTAGCTGGGCGATGTTTAATTTGCAATATTTTCTGACAAGCTTCTTCATTTGTTGCGTCACACCCTAGTCCCCAAATGGTATCAGTTGGATAAAGAAGTGTAGCTCCGTTTTTTAATTGTTCAATAATTTCGGGGTAATTAGTTGCCATGTTCATTCGATTTTTTTACCATTTGGTATGGTTGAACTTCTTTTGAGCCATCTATTTCTCCAGAAACTTCAATAATCATAAGGGTGTCGTTAAGATTATTATAACGGATAGTTCTCGGAAATGAAAACAAAGTGTTTTCTACCATGAATGATGCAACTTCATCATAAATTCCTTTATAAACTTTAGAGATAGGGATGATTTTGTCGTCGCTCAAACTTTCATAAAAAATTGAATCACCAATCTGTCGTATTCTCAAATTCTCAAAGAAAATGGTGTCATTATCACGAATCAAATAACTTGTTCCTGAATAAGTTGAGTCATTGTTTTCTTTCCAATCTTCGTGTAAAACTCCATCTTCGTCTTCATGAACCCATTTGCCAATGAGCCAATTAGGTCTACTTGTCTCAATTTTTTCATCTGTAATTGTTTCAATTAGCTCTTCTTTGTCTGAACAAGAACTAATACTAATTAAAACGAGTGATAGAAACAGTATGCTGTTGAATGTATACTTCATGAAAAATGAATCAAATTATAACGCAAATGTACTTATTAACTCTTTATTGTCAATTGAAACTCAAATGACTTTATTTTTATTCGTGTTAAAGCCCTAACTTTACAGTGTGAAAATACCGCAATTTCTTAAAAATAAGTACGCAATAGCATCTTGTATTTTCGTTGTCTATACGTTGTTCTTAGACGATGTAGATATTTTTACGATTGTTCGACACAATTTGAAACTTAGTGAATTAGAAAATCAAAAAAAAGTAGTAAACCAAGATTTAGAAAAGACAAAGGAGACTTTGAAAAAACTGGAAACTACTGCTGGAATTGAAAAATACGCTAGAGAGCACAAGTTATTTAAGAAAGACGAAGAAGATATTTTCGTTATCTCATATGAGTAATTGATAAATCAATTATTCCCCCATTCCAAAACGTTTTGTAACTTTGTATAAATTGAAAAATTTATGATTTTACCCATCGTTGCATACGGAGACCCAGTTTTAAAGAAGGTTGCAGAGGAGATAGACCAAGATTATCCAAATTTGAAAGAGTTGATTGAAAACATGTTTGAGACGATGTATGGTGCTCAGGGTGTTGGATTAGCTGCTCCACAAGTTGGATTGTCTATCCGTTTATTTGTTGTTGACGGTTCGCCATTTGCAGACGAAGAGGGTGAAGAACCTGATCCGAAAGCTGCTGGAATAGATGGCTTCAAAAAGGTATTCATCAACCCAATTATTGAAGAAGAATCTGGAGAAAAATGGGGATTTCATGAAGGATGTTTATCTATCCCAAAAATTCGAGAAGAAGTTTATAGAAAGGAAGTAATCAAGATTTCATATTATGATGAAAACTGGAATTTTCACGAAGAAACTTATGATGGATATAAAGCTAGAATCATCCAACACGAATATGATCACATCGAAGGAATTTTGTTTACAGATCATTTGTCTGTTTTGAAAAAGAAAATGATTACAAAAAAACTGCAAAACATTTCTAAAGGAGAAGTTTCTGTAGATTATAGAATGAAGTTTCCAGCACAAAAAAAAGGTAGATAATTATGCGTACATCTTACATTATCATCTTGTTTGCTGTTGTTACTTTAGTATCTTGTACAGGTAACAAATCTCAAATTTCTGTCCATGAACGAATTGAAATGTATGAAGATTCGATCAAACAGTGGGGTGGTGGATTGGGAACTAAAGCTGATATAATTGAGTTTGCAAAGAATTACATTGCTACACTAGAAGAAGCATACAATGAAGATCCAAATCACAAACTTGCAGCTGAATATATAGACCGCATTCACATGTGGTGTATTGTAACGGGTCAACCTCAAGAAGCATTGAAATGGGCAAAGATTGTTTTGGAGAAATATCCGAAATATGTCAATCGCCCCATGGTTATCGAGAGTGTGGCAGCACTATATGATGGTGACATCCAACCACGAGACAGTGCTAAGGTTCGTGAATACTATGAAATGTTATTAAAAGAAAATCCTAAATTGGATAAAATCGTAGTTGAAGATATTAAGCATCGTTTGAAATTCAACGAGCTCTCTTTAGAAGAGTACATACTATCTCAAGCTGAAGAAGAAGAGAATATCTAAATCAATTCAATTGTAATATCTTCTATTTGGATAATGTCGCCAGGAATAAGTTTGGCACGCTTTCTATATTCAACTTCGTTGTTGCGTATTACCAATCCTTCATCAACGATAAATTTTGCATGTCCACCCGTTTGAGCAATACCTAAAACTTTAAGTAATCCAATTAGTTCTATATATTCTCCCTCAATTTTAAATCGTTCCATTGTTTTGTATGTGTTTTCGATATGCTTCAAATAATTTGTCGGCTGCAGTAAACGAACTTTCATTTCCTTTAATCAGCTCTTCTTTCATTTCCTGTAAATAGGCCGTCAATTGTTCATTGTCATAAAAACTACGAAGGATGTAATCGTTTAATGTTTCCTGCATCCAGTATTTATCCTGTTCTCGTCTATTGGAATCAAAGGATCCATTGATTTTACAATGGTTTTCGAATGATTGAATTGTTTCCCAAATTTGATCAATATTTGTGTTTGTCAAACTTGAACATGTAAGTGATTTTGGAGTCCAACCGTTTTTTTTCGGTGGAAATAAGTGCATGGCATTTTGATATTCTCTTCGAGCCAGATTTGCTTTCTTTACATTATCTCCATCTGCTTTGGTAATCACGAGTGCATCGGCTAACTCCATAATTCCGCGTTTGATACCTTGTAGTTCATCTCCTGCTCCTGCAAGCATCAGTAACAAGAAGAAATCAACCATGGAATGAACTAACGTTTCGGATTGACCAACACCTACTGTTTCTATGAGAATGGTATCAAACCCGCAAGCTTCACACAAGTATATGCTTTCTCGCGTTTTGGTTGCTACTCCTCCAAGTGTTGTTCCAGCAGCAGTAGGTCTGATGAACACCTCTTTCATTTGTGTGAGTACTTCCATACGAGTTTTATCTCCTAAAATACTTCCACCAGTTGTTCCAGATGAAGGGTCGATAGCAAGAATTGCTACCTTTCTGCCTGCTTTCACTAACTCTTGACCGAAGCTTTCGATGAATGTACTTTTCCCAACTCCAGGTACACCTGTAATACCTATGCGAATGGATTTACCTGTATGAGGTAAACATTTCTTGATGAGTTCCTGTGCTTTAATTCGATCTTGTTCGAGTGTACTTTCAACCAACGTGATTGCACTACTCAAACTTTTAACATCTTGATTTAAGATGCCTTCGAAAAGATTTTCAACCGTCAAGGCTGCTTTTCTTTCCTTACGTTTTTTCAACCAATCTGCTATATGTTGATCTTGACTCATTATTACAAATGTAAATTATTTTAGACATGTAAGTGTATTCTCTTAATCCTTACTTTTGTTGTATGGTAAAAATCGGCTTAATGTCAGACACTCATGGATATCTTGACCCGAAGATATTCCACTACTTCAAAGATGTTGATGAGGTGTGGCATGCTGGAGATATTGGAGATGTGGCAACACTCGATCAATTGCGTCAATTTAAGCCTTTGCGTATTGTTTATGGAAATATTGATGGGCATGACATACGCTGTGAGACACCATTGGTTGAGCGTTTTAAAATTGAAGAAGTGGAAGTTTTGATGACTCATATTGCTGGTAAGCCCGGAAAATATGCTAAACCAGCATTCGAAGAATTGAAAAAACAGCCGCCCAATTTATTTGTATGTGGACATTCGCACATATTGTTGGTGAAAATGGACCCGACATTTAATATGTTGTGGATGAATCCAGGTGCTTGTGGAATAAAAGGATTTCACCAAGTTCGAACAATTTTAAGATTTTCGATTACAAAAGATAGGATTCACGACCTAGAGGTCGTTGAACTTGGAAAAAGAATTTAATTTTATACTTTTTTATAAAAGTCATCGTTTAAGCATTGATGAAAACAGTATTCTTATTATTAGTTACCTTATTCTGGTTTCAATTATTCGGTCAGATTGGAGGAGAACATTCCTTTGCTCTGCTTGATTTGACATATCATGCGCGAGGAAATGGACTTGGAGGAAATTTCATTTCAGCGAAAGATGATGATATCAATATGGGAATTTCCAATCCTTCTTTGTTAAACCAGACGATGCATGGGGGAATCAGTGTTTCGAATGCATTTCATGCAGGAAAGATTAACTACGGCATGTTATCTTATGGTCATTCTCTAGGAGAAAGGCACATGATTGCTGCTTCAGTTAGATATGTTGCCTACGGAAAAATGGATCGCACGGATAAGAATGGATTAGAAATGGGAACTTTTAGTCCTTTTGAATACGTTTTGGGTGTTGGTTATGGATATCAGTTCAACCCACGTATTTCTGTTGGTGCTAATTTTAATTTGATTGGGTCTCATCTTGAAGCCTATAGTTCGTACGGGATGTCGTTAGATTTAGGAGGTACTTATTTTAGTGAAGATGAAAACTTTTTGGTTACTGCTTTATTTAAGAATGTTGGATTTCAGTTTAATGCATACAGCGTAAACAGATATAAATTGCCAGCTAACTTTCAATTGGCATTAAGTTATAAGTTGAGCCATGCTCCGTTTAGATTTTCGCTGTTGATGCATCATTTGAATAAGTGGAATTTGGCATATAACGATCCAAATTGGGTTCCGACAAAAGATTTACTTACAGGTGAAATAGTCCCTGTAAAACGTCCAGGATTTTTTGAGCAGCTGGCACAGCATTTTTCATATCAGTTAGAAGTATTGGCAACAAAAAATATACACTTCAGATTAGGTTTTGATTACTATACCAGAAAATCGATGAGACTTGAAAGTAAACCTGGATTATCTGGTTTTTCAGCAGGTTTTGGTCTGAAATTCAAGAAGTTTGGATTAGACTATGGATTTACTGCATATTCTAAAGCAGGATTTAATAATGTTGTTACTTTTTCAACAAATATTACGAAAATCAAATTATAGCTAACTAGCTGTTGTTCAGTTTTTTAATTTTAAAATCCTGATTGTCAACATTAAATTGTTGAGTTTTTTTGTAACCATTTAATGGTTATTTAAGTACATTTGAACTAACTAAACAAAAAAGAAACATGAAAAAGTCTATTTTATCAGTAGCGGTTGTATTAGCTACAACTTCTATTTTTGCGCAAGATTTAACATCTAGAAAAGGGGAAAATTATTTACCAGAAGCTGGTGATTGGGCAATCGGTATTGATGCAGTTCCACTTTTAAACTATGTTGGTAATATTTTCGGTAAAACAGGTGACAACTTGCATGCTGGAACTATTTGGTCAACAAACAATCCTGCTTTTACGATTAATGGAAAGTATTTCGTAGAAGACAATATGGCTTTCCGTGGAGGTATTCGTTTAGGTTTTGGTGCTACAACTAGATCTGTAATGGTTGACGATCGTGCAGATATTCCTGCAACAAATCCTTGGCCAGAACAAGAAGGAATGGTTGAAAACAAAATGAGAAACGGATATACAAATGTTGGTTTAACATTTGGTATTGAGAAAAGAAAAGGAAATACAAGATTACAAGGTTTCTACGGAGCTGAGTTAGGATTCTTAGTAAGTTCAAATTCTACTAAGTATACATACGGTAATGCACTTACTGAAGCTTCTGCTGTAAATCCAGTTAACGTTTCTGGTGATGACGCATGGCTTGGTACTAACAACATCGTAGTAGGTGAGTTTGATGGTAACAACAATCCAATTACATTACGTCAAACATCTGAAAAATCAGGAGTTGGATTTAGCTTAGGATTGAGAGCATTCATCGGAGCAGAGTATTTCATCGTACCTAAATTATCTATCGGAGGTGAATTAGGATGGGGATTAGGATTAACTCTTTCTGGAAAAGGAACTGCTGAGTACGAAGCTGTAGGTGAAACTGCTGGTTCTGCTGCTGGTTCAGGTACTGTTCATACAATTACTCGTGAAGGAGACAAAACAACTTCATTTGGTTTAGATAATGCGTTGGTTAACCCATTATTCGGACCAGTTGGACGTTTGAACTTAACTTTCCACTTCTAAGAAGTCAAGTTATAAAAACTAGAAAGGCACTCAATTTTGAGTGCCTTTTTTAGTGTTCAATTTGTTCTAAAGCATCATATATCAAATCTTGTTCGAATCCTTTACTAGCTAAAAAACGTACGATTTTTACCTTTTTTTTCCATGGGTCGGATTCTTTTGAAAGTTCAGTTGATTTTCGCGTTGCTAAATGAAGCAAAGTCTCTGAGTATTCATCCCCATCAATGGATAAAAGTGCCTTCTTGATAATGGCTTCAGGAATGCGTTTTAGTTTGAGTTCTTGGCGAATTTTAATTCGTCCCCATCGTTTGATTCTAAATTTACCCGACACAAAGGAAAAAGCAAACCGTTCTTCATCAAGAAAACGATTCACGATTAAATCGGCAATTAATTGGTTTTGCTGCTCACCAACAATACCCCACGAAGTTAATTTTTTGGAAACTTCAAAATGACAGCGATCTTGATAAGCACAAAACGCTTCTATTTTGTTTTTGGCTTGTAAAAAGGAAAAATTGCACTTTGATTCCATGATCAAAGCGCAATTTCTTGATTTTCTTTATCCATAAATGAATACTGAAGAAGTTGAAACGCAGTAACACCTCTAACAGGAATCCACTTTTTGTATTTGAAAAACCATTTCAATTGTCTAGAGATTAGACCACGTTTGAAATGAGATTCTAAATAAGGGTGAACAAGTACAGTAACATGTTTTTCATTTCGTTCTGTCATCAAGAAATTCAAATTATTCTCGATTTCTTCTGCAAACAAAATACTTGCTTGTACTTCACCAGTACCTTTACATGTTGGACACGTTTCAGCTGTTTTAATTTCTGTTTCCGGTCTAACACGTTGTCTCGTTATTTCAACTACTCCAAACTTAGATGGAGGTAGAATATTGTGTTTCGCACGATCTGATTTCATGACATTTTTTAGATGCTCGTACAATGCTTTGTTATTCGCTTTGTCGTGCATATCAATGAAATCGATACAAACAATACCACCCATATCACGCAATTGTAATACACGTGCAATTTCTTCTGCGGCCTCCATATTCGTTAATAGAGCATTGTTTTCTTGACCATCAGCACCTTTTCTGTTTCCAGAGTTGACATCAATGACGTGCATTGCTTCAGTATGCTCAATAATCAAATAACCACCGCTAGGTAATGGGACTTTCTTCCCAAAAAGTGTTTTTATTTGCTTGTTGATACCAAACTTTTCAAACATTCCTAGTTTGCCATCATACAATTTCAATATTTTTTCTCGCTCTGGAGCGATTCCGCTGACATATTCTTTCAATTCATTGAAAGTTGTTTGGTTGTTAATGTGGATATGCGTAAAGTCAGCATTTAACATATCTCTTAAAATGGACGTTGTTTTATCCATTTCACCTAACACTCTTTTTGGAGGTGTTGCAACTTTTAAGTTACTGTGCATATTGCGCCATTTCCCTAACAAATCCTTTAGGTCTTGGTCAATTTGCTCAACATTTTTCTTTTCTGCTACTGTACGAATAATGACACCAAAGTTTTTTGGTCTTATGGCTTCCATTAAATCTTTCAATCGCTCCCTTTCTTTAGGATCTTTAATTTTCTGAGAAATAGATACTTTGTCTGAGAAAGGTACCAAAACCAAATAACGTCCCGCAAGTGTAATTTCTGCACTTAAACGAGGACCCTTACTCGAAATCGGCTCTTTAGCAACTTGTACTAAAATTGGCGAAGAAGAGGATACAATGTCAGCAATCTTACCATCTTTCGGAATATCCTTTTCAATTTTGAAATATTGTAAATCCGAAACACTTTGTTTATTCTTCAAAGTGTCTTTGGTAAACTTGTTTAACGAATTAAATTGAGGACCTAAATCTAAATAATGCAGAAAGGCATCTTTTTCATACCCAACGTCAACAAACGCTGCATTTAAACTAGGCACAACCTTACGAACCTTGCCAAGATAAATATCTCCTACAGCAAAGTCCGTATTTCCTTGTTCCTCATGTAATTCAACTAGCTTTCCATCACGCAACAGAGCAAGCCAAATGCCATTTGAGCGCACATCGACTACTAGTTCTAAACTCACGAAAGCTGTATTTTAATGTTAATAAACAGAAAAAACTTAGCAAGATTATCCCGCTAAGTCTATTCCTAATAAATTCACAAAGAATTATTTTTTCTTCTTATGACGATTTTTTCTCAATCTTTTCTTACGCTTGTGCGTAGCCATTTTATGTCTTTTTCTTTTTTTACCGCTTGGCATAACTATATAATTTAAATTATTATTATCTACTTAATTCCTGATGTTTTTTGATAAAAAAACACTCCCGCAAAATTCACGGGAGTGCAAAACTAATAAAATCTCTTGAATTATTTTTATTTTATGTTAAAATAATCCGTTCTTATTTTACAGATACCTTGTTTTTTACTTCCTCTACAAATGTTTTAGAAGGTTTAAATGCTGGAATATTATGAGCTGGAATAATGATTGTTGTGTTTTTAGAAATGTTACGCCCTGTTTTTTCAGCTCTTTCCTTAACGATAAAACTTCCAAATCCACGCAAGTAAACATTTTCCCCTTTAGCCAAAGAACCTTTTACTGAAGCCATGAATGCCTCAACTGTTTTTAATACTTCAGCTCTTTCCAAACCTGTTTCCTCTGCAATACCTGCAACGATGTCTGCTTTAGTCATTTTTTCTAAAATTTAATTACTAATTTGATAAATATTGTTGATTTCCAAATACAAAGGTAAATTACATATTTGTTAATGCACTAAAAATGAACAAGAAATTTTTTATTTTTAGCTTAAATATCAGATTTTCATCTACTAACTGCTCAAAGAATTAGACAAATGAACGATATTTTTTTCGATGAACCCCTAAAAAATAATGGTGAAAATGGTTATTTGTTAAATTTTTAAATCAAAGTCCAAACTTTTTAATTTGTATTTTCGCATTTTCAGCACAAAAAATGACCGATTTTTCTAGTAAAATCATAGACTGGTATGCGATTCATAAACGAGATCTTCCTTGGAGAGATACAACTGATCCGTACAAAATTTGGCTTTCTGAAATAATACTCCAGCAGACTCGAGTTGATCAAGGTTATAACTATTACCTAAAATTCATTAAACATTACCCCACAATTGTCGATTTGGCTAATGCGAGTGAGCAACAAGTATTGAATGATTGGCAAGGATTAGGGTATTATAGTAGGGCAAGAAATCTTCACGCAACTGCTAAAATTGTTGCAATGGATTTTGGAGGTAAATTTCCCACTAGTTACGAAGAGATTATTAAATTGAAAGGAATTGGTCCTTATACTGCAGCTGCCATTGCTAGTTTTGCTTTTCGTGAAGTGAAAGCATTGGTAGATGGGAATGTATATCGCGTTTTGAGCCGTTATTTTGATATAGCAACACCGATTGACAGTACAATTGGAAAAAAAACATTTCAGCAATTGGCAGATCAATTGATTTCAACAGAAAATCCGGATGTGCACAATCAAGCGATTATGGAGTTCGGCTCACAGCAATGTGTACCTGTTCGACCGAATTGTAATGTATGTGTACTTCAAAACAATTGCCAAAGTTTACTCAATGATACGGTTGCTTTGCGTCCGGTAAAACAAGGGAAAATTAAAGTTAGAAAACGTTATTTCTATTATCTTCTTTTTGAAGAAGGAAGTAAAATCTGTGTCCAAAAGAGAGAATCGAATAAGGATATTTGGCAACATTTATATGAATTCCCTTTGTTGGAATACGCAGAGCAACAGGATTTGAATGACATAACAGAATTGGTGAAAAGAGACTATGGAATTGAGGTTACAAGTATTTCCAATCAGGTTTCTCATATTTTATCGCACCAAAAACTGCTAGTTCATTTTATTCATTGTGATGGAATACCTCACTCAATGCAATCTTTAACTGTTGATCGAATGGATTTATCGGAAATTCCTCTTCCTCGATTAATAGATCGGTATCTTGAACAAGTTTGGAGTTGAGCGGATTTGATTTTTTGTCGATTTTTTTTATTTTTGTTTGAATCGAAGATTATTTATTTAAAAATTATAAGTTTTGGCAGGTAGTGTTAACAAAGTGATATTAATTGGAAATTTGGGTAGAGACCCCGAAGTTCGTAGATTGGAGAATGGTGGAATCGTTGCAAATTTCCCGATTGCTACAACGGAAACTTATACAGACCGTGTAACAGGTGAACGTAAAGAGATTACTGATTGGCACAATATTGTTGTGTGGAGAGGATTGGCTGAAGTTGCTGAAAAGTACGTTCGTAAAGGAATGAAAATCTATGTCGAAGGGAAGTTGAGAAGTCGCTCTTGGACGGATAAGGACGGAAACCAACGTTACACAACAGAAGTATTAGCAGATAATATGACGATGTTAACACGTGCAGAAAATTCTCCTGCGCAAAATAATACGCCAAATTTCTCTACTCAAGGAGTTCCTGCGGCCCCATCACCAATTGAGTCAATTGTTTCAAATTTTCCTCAATCAGCATCGCAAGAGGATGAAATAGATGATTTACCATTTTAAAAGAATAATAACTAATTAAACTATGGATCCTTCCCCCGAACCTCTGGCCACCACGTTTTTTAATACATTTTCACTGCTGGACGTAGTACTGATTGTATTGAATTTCATCTTATTAGGTGCTTCTGCATTGTTTGCTGGTGCTGAGGTAGCATTTTTTTCAATTTCTCAATTGGAAAAAGACCAACTGAAAAAAAATGAATCAAGAGGAGCTAAGCTTGCACAAAAACTACTAGAAAAACCGAAGGAATTATTAGCGACAATTTTGGTAGGAAAGAATTTCTTAAATGTTGCATTTGTAATTCTCACATCAATTTTATTGCTCAAGTTATTCTTGAATTTTCAAGTGAATTGGTGGTTGATTAATGTCATTAATGTTGTTTTAATTACACTCTTTTTAGTGTTTGTGGGTGAGTCTTTCCCAAAAACTGTTGCGTTCAGAAATAAGGCAGCCTATGTTCGTTGGATGTCACCATATATTTATTGTTTCCAAATTATTCCTCCTTTTTCTTGGTTGAAAAAGCCGTTGGCAAAAAGTTCTAGTATTCTTGAAAGAAGAGCTAAACGAAAAGGAATCAAAATCTCGCAAGATGCATTGGAAACAGTGTTGACACTTTCACAAAATGCCAGTGATTCTGAAAACGATTACACCATGTTGCAAGGTGTTTTAAAATTTGGAAACACGGATGTGAAGCAAGTAATGTGTCCACGAATGGATGTTGTCGGAGTAGAAGAGAAGTTCACGTTGGATGAAGTTATGAAAACATTCGTAGATGTTGGTTATTCGCGTTTACCTGTTTTCAGAGAATCCTTTGATGAAGTAATAGGAATTATTTTTGTGAAAGATTTGATTCCGTTTCTTGCTTCAGGAAAACATGTGAATTGGTTGGAATTGATTCGAGAACCGTTTTTTGTTCCTGAAAACAAGAAAATTGACGATTTACTAAAGGAATTTCAAGCTAAAAAAGTTCACATCGCAATCGTTATTGATGAATACGGTGGGTCAACTGGTTTGGTCACAATGGAAGATGTTCTCGAAGAAATTGTTGGTGACATTACAGATGAATACGACGAAGAAGAAAAATTCTATGATCAAATAAATGATAGTACTTTCTTATTTGAGGGGTGGGCACATTTGGATGATTTCTGTAAAATAACGGGGGTGGAAGAATCATTTTTGGGCGAACAATTTGATGATGTTGAAACATTAGGTGGATTAATTGCACAAATTGCTGGCCGAATTCCAAAAACGGGAGAGTCAATTGATTTTGGTCCTTTCAAATTTGTGGTTGACCAATCGGATAAAAAACGCGTGAAAAAAGTCAAGGTGATTATTCCTGCACGACAACAAGTGTAAAATCTTTTCCGCTTACATAATCACATTCATAAATGGCATTATTCAATGATGCGTAAATCTTCTTGGAGTCAATTTTTGTGATTGATACTTCATCCCGCAAGTCAGTTATTAGACCTGATTTTAGTTTATAAATTGCTTCTTTTGCTCCCCAAATAAGGTGTAAATGTTCAAGATTTTCTCTAAAAATTTGTTCATTCGAATTTAAGAAGTAATCAGATCCTTGTTGAATTCTGGGATGTGGCGTTTCAATATCAATACCGATTGGATAAACAGCAACAACTAGTGCAACGTATCCATTTGAATGCGAAATAGATACAAACAAATCGGGATGATTGATGAGAAATGGTTGTCCATTGTCATGATGATCAATTTCGTTTTTAAAACCCAATTTTTGAATGAGTTTTGAAACATAAAATTGTTCCAAATGTTTCTTTTTTTCTCCTTCAAGTAATCGTTGATTATAATCTGGAATTAACTCAACAATTAAATTTTCATACTTTTCTTGAAGTGATTCAATGGAATTCATGAAGCGAAAATAAGATAACAAACTGAAAATTATAGCGGGATAATCCAATAAATTTTCTTAAATTCAAGTAAACCTATCTTAAAAAGATGACTGAAGCCTATTTACATTTCATTTGGAAAATGAAAAGATTACCTTTTCATCAACTCAAGACAATTGATGATAAACCATTGCTTGTTTATCAAACAGGTGTTTTTAATCAACATGAATCAGGTCCAGATTTTTTCAATGCACGTATTGCACTTGATGGTATTGAATGGGCAGGACAAATCGAAATGCATCTGAAAAGTTCCGATTGGTACGCGCATCACCATGATAGCGATCAAGCTTACAACAATGTTGTGTTGCACGTTGTTTATGAACACGACAGCGAAGTATTTGTCAATGGGAGCAAAATTCCGACAGTAGAGCTAAAAGACGTAATTGATTGGAAACATTACGATTTTTGGATATCGTTTAACAAATCAATGCGAGAAATTCCTTGCGAAAACGGCATATCCCAAATCGACTTCATGTATGTGCATGCAATGATGCATCGTGCGCTTATCGAACGGTTGAATCGTAAGTATGGTGAATTGATGTACACTTTTTCAGATTTTTCGGAAGAAGCAATCTTGTACGTGCTCATCGCACGAGCATTTGGAGCAAAGGTCAATGCGATACCTTTTGAATTACTTACAAATCAATTGCCTTTGTCTGTTCTGAAGCGATTGGATAAAACCCAACGAAAAACATCCATACTCATTGCTAGTGGATTATTTCAACAGGAACATGATGAGGATCATTTTGTTTCAAATCGCCTGCATCAAAGCATTTGGAAAAGAAAAGGACTCAGACCAGCTTCACATCCTGAATACCGTGTCAAACAGTTTGCTGCTTTTGTATCAAATTGCGATTTTGAGTTGCTCAGTCAGTTTGTATCTCCACTTGAGGCGAAGATGTATATCCAACAAGTTCTACAACGAGATTCTGATCTGAATAAACTTTCAAATTCCATGCTGAACTTAATCTTAATCAACGTCGTTATCCCATTTTTTTGGCTCAAATCTGAACGCACAGAAAATGAAGTCTTACAAGAATATGTGTTTGATTTTTTAGAATCACTTCCTCCTGAAAAAAATCACATCATCGATCGCTGGAAGCAGTTGCAAATTTTACCGAAAAATGCATACGAAAGTCAAGCTTTGATAGAATTATACAATCAATATTGTATCCATAAAAAATGTTTGAATTGCCAAATTGGGGTCAAAATTTTATACGACGTTTAGCATTAGTAAATAATGACTAATTTTGTTTAAAAGCAATTACATGCGTTGGATTCAAAAATTGGTTTTTTTCTTTGAAATGCGCTCATTCGGTGTATGCGAATGGTGGGCTAGAAAGCTTGGAATTCAAACCGATAGAGTTCGAGTTGGATTCATATACGCATCGTTTTTCACGTTTGGTTCTCCTTTAATCATCTACTTGATTATGGCATGGATACTCGATCACAAGCATTATTTTAAACTGCAAAGAGAAAAACCAAAGACTTCAATTTGGGATTTATAAATTTTGACAACATTATTTTGTAATGAAAATTCTAATTACAGGTTCAAATGGCTTATTAGGGCAAAAGATTGTAGCCCAATTGATCAAGAAAAAGATTTCCTTTTTGGCTACTTCGCTTGGAGAGAATCGAAATAGCAATTGTCCCGAAAAGCATTTCTGTACGTTAGATATTGTTGATGCAGCAGCAGTGAAATCAGTTATCGAACAATATCAACCAACACATATCATCCACACAGCAGCAATGACGAATGTTGATGCATGTGAGTTGGACCCTGAAAAATGTCACGCAATCAATGTTCTTGGAACAAAAAACTTATTGAACTGTTCGGTAAAACACAACATTCATTTGCAGCTCCTTTCAACAGATTTTGTATTTGATGGAGAGAAAGGAAATTACAGTGAAACGGATGAGGTGAATCCGTTGAGTGTATATGCCAAATCTAAAGTTGAAGCAGAACAGCTGTTATTGAATAGCAGGTTGAAAAGTTATTCGATAGTACGCACAATCATTGTTTATGGAACGGGAGAAAACCTGTCTAGATCAAATATGTTCCTTTGGGCAAAAGATGCATTACCGAAAGGTGAAGTGATGAATGTCGTTGATGACCAATTTAGAGCACCAACTTGGGCTGATGATTTAGCGTGGGGATGCATTCGAATTTGTGAATTGAATGAGCAAGGAATTTTCCATTTGAGTGGGCCAGAGACATTTTCTGTGTTTGAAATCGTTCAAAAAATTGCACAATTCTACAATTATTCTACAGATAAAATTAACCGTATCTCGAGCAAAACACTCAATCAACCAGCCAAAAGACCTCCAATTACAGGATTTGATTTAACTAAAGCAAAAATTAAATTAGCATATCAACCAAAGTCTATCGAGGAAACACTATCTTTGTTTTAAGATATTGACTAACCGATGATTAACAACTTATCCAAGCGCAATAAGCGAGGAACCGTCGTTTTGTTGCTTTTACTATTTCTAATTATTATGGCTCCACGTTTTCTGTTGTGGATGAAGCCAAAACAATCAATCGTATTTTCTTCTGAGGAAATTGAAGAACATATTGCTCAAATTGAGAGCAAGAGTCAACAAAGAAAACAGGAATTCAACCAGAAGAAAAAGAAAAGTAAATTCAAACGCCCTCGAGCAAAGTTTGATCCAAACCAATACACCCTTCAGGAATGGATGGCAATTGGATTGTCCGAAAAACAGGCCAACGTGATTCTCAATTTTGCAAAAAGAGGAATTTATTCAAACGAACAATTGCAACAGATTTTTGTAATCAATGACGAACTGTTCGAACTGATTAAAGACTCGACCTATTACCCTAAAAGGCAATTCAATGAAACGAAAGTAGAACAAAAAATAACGACTAAACGATTAATCAATCTCAACAAAGCTAACGAAGAAGAGCTGAAATCACTTCCAGGCATAGGAGATTTTTATGCTAAGAAGATTGTGGAGTATCGCGACAAGTTAGGAGGATTTATTTCAGAATCTCAGTTGTTAGAAATTTGGAAATTTGACGAAGAAAAATTGGCCAAAATTAAGAATCGAATAGAAATCAACCAACAAGAGATTAAGCGAATTAACATAAATCAAGCAACAGCTGAAGAATTGGCAAAACATCCATACATAAAATGGAATGTGGCAAATTCGATTGTTAAAATGCGGACTAAAACTCAAAAATATAGTAATTTCGACCAGCTTTTGGAGTCGGATCTAATTTCGGAGGAATTATTAGAAAAGATCAAACCGTATTTGAGATTAGATTAAAACTCCACTTAATTTGGTTAGAAATGAATATTGAACAGACATTAAAATCCGTAATTCGCGACGTGCACGATTTCCCAAAACCAGGAATTGTGTTTAAAGATATCACGCCAATTATGTTGAATCCCAAAGTATCTGAAGAGGTTTTGGATGAGTTAGTTAGCATTTATAAAGATCAACAAGTTGACGTTGTTGCTGGAATTGAAAGTAGAGGGTTTTTATTTGGTTTTCCGTTAGCAATGCGCTTAGGTGTTCCTTTTGTTTTAATCCGTAAAAAAGGAAAGTTACCATACGACAAAATTAGTTATGACTATTCATTAGAATATGGAACTGCGACTATCGAAATGCATACAGACGCAGTTGCAAATGGACAACGAGTTTTAATACATGATGATCTATTGGCAACAGGAGGTTCTGCAGAAGCCGCTGCGCATCTCATCCAAAAGTGTGGAGGTGAGATAGTTGGCTTCAATTTCCTTGTTGGGTTAGATTTTTTAGATGGTAAAACAAAATTGATGAATTTTTCAAACAATATTGTTAACTTAGCGACCTATTAATTAAAAATATAACAGTTAAAGTACCCCAAAACTGAATAACAATGGACTTTGGTTTAAACGAGAATCAAAAGATGATTGCGCAAATGGTGCGCGACTTCGCAGAAAAAGAGGTAAAGCCTTACCTTAACCAATGGGATGCAGATGAGTATTTCCCAGTTGAAACAATGAAGAAGCTTGGTGAGCTAGGTTTACTAGGTATCTATATTCCTGAAGAGTATGGTGGTAGTGGATTTTCATACGATGAGTATGTTACTGCACTAATCGAGTTAGGAAAAGTATGTGGAGGTCTAGGATTGAGTGTTGCAGCTCACAATTCTTTGTGTACAGGACACATTTATTACCACGGAACAGAAGAGCAAAAGCGCAAGTATCTTCCGAAGTTAGCTTCAGGTGAATTCATCGGAGCTTGGGGATTGACAGAACCAAATACTGGTTCTGATGCAATGCGTATGAAAACAACTGCTCGTAAAGAAGGTAATGAGTGGGTTATTAATGGAGCTAAAAACTGGATCACTCACGGGTTATCTGGAGATGTTGCAGTAGTTTTAGTTCGTACAGGAGAATTGTTGGACAGCCGTGGTATCACAGCTTTCATTATTGAGAAAGGAACTCCTGGTTTCTCTGCTGTGAAAATTAAAGATAAATTGGGTGTTCGTGCATCTGAAACTGCTGAATTGATTTTCGACAACGTTCGAGTTCCTGAAGAAAATGTAATCGGTGAAGTAGGACAAGGATTTATCCAAGCAATGCAAGTATTAGATGGAGGTCGTATCTCTATTGCTGCTTTAAGTTGTGGAGTTGCTCGTGGAGCATACGAGGCTTCAGTGAAGTATGCAAAAGAAAGAGAGCAATTCGGAAAACCAATTTCTCAATTCCAAGCAATCGCTTTCAAATTAGCTGACATGGCTACAGAAGTTGAGGCTGCTGAATTGTTGACTTTCCAAGCTGCTTACTTGAAAAACAACAAAATGCCATTGACTCGCCAAGGTGCTTATGCAAAATATTTTGCTTCTGAGGTTGCTGTAAAGTGTGGTAATGAAGCGGTTCAAATCATGGGTGGTTACGGTTACACAAAAGAGTATCCTGCAGAGAAATATTTGCGTGATGCCAAGTTGATGACTATTGGTGAAGGAACATCTGAAATACAAAAATTGGTTATTTCAAGAGAAATTTTGAAATAAACGATTGATTGTTGAAAAAATGTTATATCTTTGTCGTCCATTTTGGAGAGATAAAGAAATTAAAAATTAAGAAAATATGTTAATTATACCAGTAAAAGAAGGCGAAAGCATCGAAAGAGCGCTTAAAAAGTACAAGAAGAAGTACGACAAAACTAATGTTGTTAAAGAATTACGTAGCCGTAAGGAATTTATTAAGCCTTCTGTATTGAATCGTCAAGCTAAGATTAAAGCGATTTACAAGCAAAAAATGCAATCAATCGAGGCATAAGGTATAACTTTTTCAAAGAATATGCGTAAAAGGAGTCAGTAATGGCTCCTTTTTTATTTCATAGCGAATTTGAATCTTATATTCAGTCGGAGAAACGTTTCTCTGACCACACACTTACGGCCTATCAGAAAGATTTAACCCAATTTTTTGATTTCACAGGAATCAACAAAGCATCAGAACTTCGAGAAGTTACTTCTAAAGTTATTCGCGGTTGGATGGTTGACCTCGTCAATTCAGGTTATACCAATAAAAGTGTCAATCGTAAATTATCTTCATTGCGTACTTATTTTCGTTATCTCAAAAAAATAGGTGAGGTTGAAATCAATCCAACGACAGGTCTAACTGGACCTAAAATTGAGAAGCGATTACCACAATTTGCTAAAGAAACAGAACTATCTAAAGACACTCTGATTGATACATTATCGATCCGAGATGCCTTGATGGTGGAGATATTATATCAAACAGGTATTCGTTTACAAGAGTTAATCGATTTGACTACAACGAGTGTTTTTGACAATAAAATTAAAGTTCGTGGAAAACGTAATAAAGAGCGAATTATACCAATTTCAAAAGAACTAGTTGATCAAATCGCAATTTATCGCAAAGAATGCAAAGAAAATGGTTTTACAAGCACATCGCTTATTTTAACAGATAAGGGTAATAAATTGTATCCTAAATTTGTTTATCGCAAAATAAATGCTTATCTTGGTAAGGCAACGGAGTTACAAAAGTGTAGTCCACACGTTCTTCGTCATACATTTGCAACTCATATGTTAAACAATGGAGCAGGAATTGAAACAATCAAAGCTTTATTGGGGCATGCGAACTTGTCGGCGACTCAGGTTTACACGCATAATTCCTTTGCACAATTAAACAATATTTATTCATCAGCCCATCCTCGTGGGCACAAAACAGTTTAGTCATGGATGTAAAAGTAAATTCAGTGAACTTCACAGCAGATCAAAAATTGATAACATTTGTGAATGACAAGGTAAATAAGTTGCAACTGTTTTTTGATAACATTATTAAAAGTGAAGTGTTTTTGAAAGTTGACAAAGACCAAGAAAAAGAGAATAAGTTGGCTGAAATTCGCATCCTTTTACCAGGTAAAGAATTATTTGCTAAAAAGCAATGTCGCACCTTCGAAGAAGCAACAGATTTAGCTGTTGAGGCTTTGAGAAGACAAGTGAAAAAACATAAAGGAAAATTGATAGATTAACATCAAACTCTTGAATAATAAAATAGGCTGTCAAATGACAGCCTATTTTATTTTACGAATGCTTTAATATCGAGTTTGTAAATATTCTCAGCTGTGTTTGCAGTTACTGTAACTGTTTTGTGTTGATCTCCTGTTTGACCAGGTTTTGCTTTGAATGAAACCTCAATTATATCAGATTTTCCAGGCAAAATTGGTTTTTCTGGTTTTTTAGGAGTTGTGCAGCCACAACTAGCTTCTACATTTTCAATAATCAAAGGCTTATCACCTGTGTTTGTTATTTTAAATGTTGTAACGTTATCAACATCTTGTTTTACAGTTCCAAAATCGTGTTCAGTACGATCAAACTTTAATGTGGTTAGTGACTCCAAACGCAATTTTTCTTTTTCCTCCTCTTCTTTGCGGATTTTTTCTAAACTGCGCTCAATATCTTCTGGAGATTGAGTTGTAGAAACGATGGAACTAGAAACTTCTTGACCTCTCAAATCTTTAATTTCCGAATTTGATGAGCATGCAATAAGACATCCTGCCATTGCAATACCAATAAAAACCTTATTCATTTTGTCTAATTTTATCGTTCTTCGTTTATCAATGCAATTTTAAGAAATTGCAACAAATTTCGTGCAATTATTTTAACAACGATTCAATTAAATTTTGTGTTTTTTCCTTGTATTCGGTGTAATATTTTCCTGTTCCAGGCCCAGAAAATCCAGTGTGGATACTAACAACCTTGCCAGTCTTATCAATAAATATTGATGTAGGAAACGATGTGAAATCAGAAATAAACCCAAAATCATTTTTGGCACTTGATTTATTTGCAGAGCCACCAACCAAAACAAGATGATTTAAGTTGAATCGTTTCTTGTAAGTTTCCAGTTGTTTTGCAAAATCATCAAATTCATCTCCAATTTCATAGCCAACCGAAATAATTTCTAAACCTTGTGAATTGTACTTATCATATAATTCTTTGTAAAAAATCGTTTCATCCATACAGTTGGCACACCAAGTACCAAGAATCTGAATGATGACAACCTTGTCTTGAAATAACGGATTTGGAAACGTGAATTTGTCACCATTTAATTTATTAAATTCTAGGTAAAATTCATTTGGATTTCCAACCATACGAGTTAACGAATCCGCGTGTCTCAATTTAAAACTTGAATCTTTTTCAGCAATCCAAGTTGTTCTGTAATGATTTCCACTGATGTATTCTCCCTGAATTTTGCCATCAACGAGTAAACCTATAAATAGAAATGCATGTGACCCGTCATATCCAGACATCATGAATTTGTTGGAATTAGTAACATTTCCTGATAAATAACGAAAATCACCTGTTTCAGTTAGAAAGGTCCCAGTAATTTTATTTCCATTTTGTTTGAATGCACCAATTGCTTCAAAGGAATTTCCATCTGGTGAAAAGCGTGTTTTCCATTCTCCATCAAAAACATTGTTGCTTGTTACTTCTTCTATTGGAAAAATTGATGCGTTGCTCAATGTTGCTTCGAAAGGAATGCTATAATCCTTTTTCAAATGATTGATCCAACGACCTGCAATTGATTTTTTAGATGAAAGTTTAAATACCAGTTCTGAATTAAAATATTTGAAATTCACATGAAAACTGTCTTCTTTGAATATGGGATCGTTTAACGGAACAACTTCCTCATCATTGAAGATAATGACCCTAAAAGATGATTTTACTTTTTCAATTTTAAATTCAAAATTGATTGATTCAGTTGAACTAATGTTTAACTTCCCAATCCACCTACCGCTTTGTGGAGCCTTGAAATTGATACAATATGCAGTTGTGAAGCAGAAAAATAAAGAAATAAATACTGCTAGTGATTTCATTCGTTTGTTTTGATGGACTAATTTAATTAATTTGTATGCCAAAATACATTTTTTAGATGAGGATGCAACCTTATTTAACAAAAAGAAGTCTATATGAATAAGTTGGGAGAATGGAGGAACAGGCATTAATAAATAATTGTTTGAAGGGAGATTCCATTTCTCAGCGAAAGTTGTTTGAAAAGTTTGCACCTAAAATGATGTCTGTGAGTTTACGCTATATGCGTGATTCACAAGAGGCAGAAGATGTATTGCAGGACGCATTTGTTAAAGTATTTAATTATTTACACAAATACGAAAGTACAGGATCATTGGAAGGATGGATAAGAAGAATTGTAGTAAATACTGCTTTGGATCAGCTTCGTAAAAATGCCAAATTTGGATATATGGATGATGTTGATGAGGTAGGTTACAAGATTGAATACAACGATTATGTAGTAGAAGGATTGGCTGCAGAAGACTTAATGAAGATCATCAATCAAATGCCAAACGGATACAAAGTCGTGTTTAACTTGTTTGCAATAGAGGGTTATTCTCACAAAGAAATAGCTGATTTGTTATCCATAACTGAAAGCACATCTAAGTCGCAATATTTAAGGGCAAGGGCTTATTTGAAAGATAAATTAGAACATTTAGAAATTGAGTACAGAAGATAGAATTAAAGATTTATTTGCTGAGAAATTAGCTTCACATGAAGCTCCGGTAAATCCAGAGTTATGGACGAAAATTTCTTCACAGATTGCTACTCCTGCAGCTGCAGCGGCTAGCACTGTGGGTAAGTCTGTACTTACAAAATCGATAATAGGAATTGCATCTGCTATTGTTGTTAGCACAGGTATCTATTTGATGTTTTCTAACGAAGAAAAAACTCAAGTAGCACAACAACAAGAGATTAATGATTCTGCTGACGTGCTCGATGAGATTTTACTTGAGAAGGAAAAATCAGCTACAGAGGTGAAGCCACAAGTCAATTTAAACGAGGAGGGTGATAACGATCAGCCTAACCAATTGACGGAAGAATCAATGCCTAAGAGTGTAAACGACCAACCGAAAACAGTTGAAACTACTCAAGTGAAAGATCAATATACTTCACCGACTTTCTTGAGTGCGCCAAATCCAAATCTGATAGGAGAGGAACCGAAAAGAGTAGAGCAGCCAATTCGTAAGGATGAACTTATTACCAAATCTCGTACTGAAGAACAGACCGTAAATCAGACTCAAAAAGAAGCTGAAAATAGCAAATATGGATTTGAAATTACCAAATTGCCAAATGTGTTTGTATTAAATGCAACAGGTTATTTTTCAATTCCATTTAACGGAGAGACAACAGATTTCCAATTTACAATTTTGGATAGTAAAAACAATGTAATTTTTAGAGCCGACCATCCAGATTTCGAATGGAGAGGGACAGATTTATCAGGAAACATTGTCGAACCAGGAAACTATATCTATATTATTACAGCGAAGGACAATTTGGGTAATTCCATCAATAAATACAGTCCGCTCACTGTGATTAATCAATAATCGTATTCAATAGTGTATAAGTACAATCCCTGAGGAGGAGCAGAGCTTGCACATTTACTTCGATCCAATGATTTAAATATTGCTACGAATTCTTCAACAGAAATTTTGTGCAGACCAACTTCTAAAAGCGTTCCAACTGTTGCTCTAACCATGTTTCTCAGGAAGCGGTTTGCCGTATATTCGAAATAGTAACCATCTTCAGTATCATAGAATTTCGCCTCGAAGACATCACACAAATGCGTTTTGACATCCGTATTCGTTTTAGAGAACGTTGTAAAATCGTGATTGCCGATTAAGAACGATGCAGCCTGATTCATCTTTTCCAAGTCTAATTCGAATGGAAAATAAGTGGAATATTGATGCTTGAATGGATTTTTTGTTCGATGGATAAAATAACGATAAGTTCGCTTTGTTGCACTGAAACGTGCATGCAAATCATCCGCTACTTCAAACATTTTATGTACGGCAATAGTTGTTGGAAGCATTTTGTTTAGCTTGTAAACAAATTCTTCACAAGTCATTTTCAAATCTAAATCAGCATGGAATACATAGTTGTACGCATGCACACCAGTGTCTGTTCTTCCGCATCCCACAATCTCCACCTTGCACAAAGAATTCAACTTGGTTAGTGCATCTTCAATGGTTTGTTGTACTGTAATTTGTTTTGGTTGAACTTGCCATCCATAAAATGCACCACCGTCGTATGAAATCTCAAAGAAATATCTTTTCACTATTTATTATCCAAAGATTTGATTAATTCGTCTAATGAAATATTAAACTCATAAATGTCGATACTTGCCTTGTCATCAATGATTTCCATACCGTTGATGTATGCTTTTTGGATTGAATTGTAGATCTTAAATCCAAAATCATCATTTACAGTGTTAATAATTGGCCCTAAGTTTTTCACTTCTCCCCAGCTGCTTCCCATTCTTTCTACTACAAAAACATCATATCCACCCATTGAGTTTGCATGACCATTCGAGCTGAAGAATAAGTATCTTCCGTCTGGAGTAATGTATGGCGTAGTCTCTCTCCCTTTTGAATTAATTGCATCAGGTAAAGCTTCTGCTTTACTCCATTCATTACCTCTTTTATATGAAACATAAATGTCACTCATTTTGTTTTTTGCATTTCTTTCAGATACAAAATACATGGTTTGACCGTCAGCAGTCAATGTTGCATTTCCATCATAGAACGAAGAATTAATTGTTTTTCCGAGCAACTTAGGAATCGACCATTGGTTTTGTTTAGTCCACTTTACTTCAGCTATATCTGAGCTCTTAGTTTCAATTTTTGGATTCTCAACAGCCGAGTTATTGATTGTAATGTATGCAATCATTCCATCCTCAGAGATATGAGACACAGATTCAAACCCCGTATCATTAATTCGTCCTAATTTATTTGAAACACTATCCCACATATTTGTTTCACTATCCCATTTTGCAATGTAGATATCTTCAAAAAACTGTTGGTCATCCGGGTTTTGTCTACCACCAGTTGTGTTACTTCTTCTCGACGTAAAATACATTGTTTTCCCTCCGTTGAAAATAACAGGACTGTAATCATTGTATCCAGAATTTACGTTTCCTTCCAAGCGAATGCGTTTATTCTCAATGTTCTTTTCCAATTGAGTTTTCGCATATTTTGCTTGTTCTAATCGCAAAGGTAAACGTAGTTCAGCTGCTCTAGTTTTTGAAAGAAGTTTGATACCCATTTCATAGTTGTAGATTGCTGAATCAATTTTTCCTAATCTGTGATAAGAATCAGCTAGAACTTCATAAACTTCTTTGTCTACTTCATTATTGTTTAACGATACAGCTTCAATTGCGTATTTTAGGGCGTATCCATAGTTATACATTTCGTAGTGACATCTACTAATCCAAAATGGAGCTTTCCAAGATGTAACATCCTTTTTTGCAGCATCTCTAAATTTGTTGATAGCATCTCTCATTCTCCCTTTTGCATACAAAGCCTTACCTTCTTCAATCAAATAGACAGCAGCAGCTTTTTCTGCGATTGTTGAGGTAGAATCAGGGGGTGCAACAGTTAAACGAGTATTTGCAACCGAAACAAGAGGTAGAAACCCAAATAAAATGCAATAAATTGAATGTTTGATCATAATGAAATAGTTTGATACAAAATAAGTAATTTTTTCTTGAATTAGCTAACTCACTTAGTGAATGCTAAAAGGTGTTATTCAACAAATTCAACTTCTTCTTTTGATGGCTCTCGAATTTCCTCGATAGCTATTGATGCACTAACGACTGCTAGGATTGGAGCAGTAGAAGCTAAAGCCCACAAAATTAGATGGCCAAGGAATGCTAAAATGGCTTTGAAATCAAAGGATGTCATGGTAGAAATGGAGAACAAAATTTCTAATTTCACGGGAACGAGGATTAAAAATGAATAAATCATCCCAATTCCCATTGCAAGTCCACGATGAATTCGAACATAGCTGATGCTTTGTTGAATATTTAGTTTTCTTCTTTCGTTGTCATAATCAATAAAACTGAAGCCGTAGTAGTAAAATCCAATAATGAATGTTAGATAGAAGATTGGAGATTCTGTTGGTTTATTCCATCCGAGATAAGCAATGATTAAGATGATTAAGAAGAAAAAATATTCCCAAATCAAATTGCGAATGGCTAGTCGAACACCTCTTTTTACATCTTGAATAATTTGTTTGTAGCTGATTTCATATGTGTTTCCAGTGATAATCTTTTCACATTTCTGACTGAGATGAGAAAGTAGCGGGGAAAGTAAGATAACAACTAGGTATTTTGCAAACTTCATTAACAAAATAGCAATTGATATATTGATTGTCATTTGAATGAAATACCAAACAATCCCATTCATAGTAGAAAAGTTTGGTTCTATAGTCAAACTCATGATTTTATTCCCAGCAAAATAAATTAATAGCATGAGTAATGCAGGAATAAAAAAGTACCAATAAAGTCGATGTTGTTTGATGAACTTAAATGCTTTCCAATACGAAGTTAAGCCCAACCAGAATTCCTTAAAAAACAGTTTGAGGGCTTCCATGAATATAAAATTGAGGATTAATAAACGATGCTTGAGTCTTTTTGAATTTCATCCATTGACACTTGATCTGCAACAGAAATTGCACCCATCTTACACTTGCCATTAAATGTTGCACCTTCTTCAACTTGAATTCTACTTGTGATGATATCACCCAAAATTTTAGCTTTTTCTTTCAAGATAAGTAAGCCTTCTACATTGATGTTTCCAGTTACTTCTCCTTCAATACTTGCTTCGAGGCATGAAAGATTGCCAGCAACACGTCCGTTTTCTCCAATTACAACTTTTGATGAAGTAGCGATGTTACCAATGATTTCACCATCTATTCTCAGGTTGGAATCAGCAAAGATATCTCCCTTAATCTTCGTTCCTTCAACTAATCTGTTTAATCTTTCAGGACTTTCAAACGAGGTTTTTTCTTTGCGTTTCATCATAACTAATAGTATTCGTAATAAAATGTCTCGTATTGTTGCAATTCCTTTGTCTCGAATAACAACTTCATGTTTTTCGGAGTAATGATTAGCGTTTTGGCTTTTTGTAAATCTAATAAATGTTTACGAGTTTTCTTGTATGTATTGATATATTCTTTTGCTTCTCTTTCTGTTGGGAAGTCTCCAATCATGATGACACCTTGCGTTCCTCCAAATAAGTTTGTAGAAATTTTAGCCTTACTTTTTGGGAAAAACTCACGCGTAAAATCCGAAATTTTAGATTTGGCTAAATCGATGTTGTCTTTTTCAGAAAGGAAAACTAATACAATCTGTGGAACTTTTTCTTCGTAAGTGTAGATAGTGTTGTTTCCAAATACTGCTGGTTCAAATTTAGAATAGCCATTCTTGATAATATCTAGCATTTCTGTTGCTCTTGTTGCTTCTTCTGAACCAGGATATTCTGTTATTATTCTATCCAAAATTGGTATAAGTTCCTCTTTGTTATTCGTCAATTGACCCTTACTCATTGCAAGTAAGAGCATGTACTTGGATCTAAATTTGTTTTCAGGCTCACTGTCCATAACAGTTTCTGCTCGAGCAATAACAGGATAATACAACTTACGATTGTATCGTTGTAATACGGTTACATACTCTTGCTCGGCCAAAGCTTCTCTTTCTTTTCTCTTGACAAAGAAATCTGGATCTCTCAAATAATTTGCATAATCTGAGTTTGGATAATTATTCAAAATAAATGACTTTTGTATAGATGCTAAAGATGGATCAGTAGTTTCGTATAACTTGTACAATTGGAATGCTGACATTAGGTTGAATTCAGACTCAAACTTGCGATCTAACACTTGCTGGAAATGTGTTTTAGCCAATTCAGGCTCTGATAACTGTTCTTTATAAATCACACCAGCTTCATAAAGCGCTTTTACTAGTCTTTCGTTTGAAGCAGTAAACTCTTCTTCTGTTTTTGGTAAACCTTCCATTAAAGATTCAACCGTGGGACCTTCTGATTTTTTATTCATTGATCCGCTTCCAGCTAGCTCATTTTCTCCTTCAGGATTGTCTCCACCTTCACCAAGTGTTGTTGGCGCAGAGATTGATTTTTGACTACGTCTCCAGTGGTCCTCATTTACACGTTGACCCCAAATCTTTTGAAATTGCGTAGCTCCTTCAGTGATGGAGTTGCTATTTGACCAATATCCACCACCTTTACCTCCCATATCTTGTTGGAAAGCATTGTTGTTTTTTGCCAATTCACGCAATTTTTCTGCTTCTCTTTTAGCTTTTGCAGCAGCTTCTTCTTGTTGCTTCTTTATAACCGATTTTAAGAAAGATTCCTGCTCTGCTGGTTCCATACGTGCAATTCGTTGAATACTGTCTTCATATTGAGCTATTTCAACAGCTTCAACAAGTTTTGACAACTTTTCAGCTTTGCGTTGGATTTCCTTCAGATTTGGATAGCTCTCTTCAACAGATACAGCACATGAATCGTAGTATTTTTGTGCTTTGATGTAGTCGCGTTTGGCATAGCGTAAATCTCCCATCTTTTCGTATGCCATTCCTTTTTGTCTCGTATTATTTGTTGAGTAAAAAGCTGCATTGGTTAAGTTTTCCATTGCTTTTTCCTCATTGTTTTCTCTCAAATCGATTAATGCTAATGTGTAATAAATTTGATCTTTGTATTCTGCATTTTTAGCATCTCGCAACATCTTGTTTAGTTGCTTTTTGATTTTTGGTCCACCTTCCAATATCGAAGATTTCAATTGTGCATTGAAACTCATTTGGAAAGGAATCTTGTATTTAATTGATTTATTATATTTTTCAATGGCAACTCCTGAATTACCTTCCAACTCATACAGTTGCCCAAGAATGAAGTTAACGCGACCTTTATCTTCAGACT
>DATGOZ010000157.1:0-4466 GCA_035305395.1 Taishania sp.
TGAACAATCAAATTGAACGCATTATCAAACAATGATGATAAATCAACAAGATTTTTTATTCAACTTATTATATTTGTAAACAAGCTTTAAGAAATTGGATACAAAAATTAATATCTCTGTTGTTATTCCGTTGTTCAACGAAGACGAATCTCTTCCTGAATTACACGGATGGATACAACAAGTCATGCGCACAAATTCGTTTACCTACGAAGTAATCTTTGTAGATGATGGAAGTAAGGATAAGTCATGGCAGGTAATTGAACAATTAGCAAGTGAAAATCCAGAAGTCAAAGGAATCAAGTTCCAGCGAAACTATGGAAAATCAGCTGCGCTTCAGAAAGGTTTTGAAGCTGCTGCAGGGGAAGTTGTCATCACAATGGATGCCGATTTGCAGGATTCACCTGATGAAATTCCAGCATTATACACTATGATTATGGAACAAGACTTCGATTTAGTTTCAGGATGGAAAAAGAAAAGATACGATCCAATTTCGAAGACAATTCCAACAAAATTATACAATTGGACAGCCAGAAGACTATCGGGAATTTATCTACACGATTTCAACTGTGGACTTAAAGCTTACAAAAATGCAGTTGTCAAAAGCGTCGAGATATACGGCGATATGCATCGTTACATTCCTGTATTAGCAAAATATGCTGGATTCAATAAAATTGGAGAAAAGGTTGTTCAACACAAAGCAAGAAAATATGGTGTTTCCAAATTTGGTTTAAACCGCTTTGTAAATGGCCCTTTAGATTTAATCTCCGTTGTATTCATGGGGAAATTTGGTAAAAAACCAATGCATTTCTTTGGGGCAATCGGTGCTTTGATGTTTATCATTGGATTTTGCCTAATTGCTTATCTAACAATCGACAAATTGTTTCTCAATACAACAGCAATCAAATTAGCTGATCGAACTGAATTTTACATCTGTTTGGTAACAATGATTATTGGAGTTCAATTTTTTCTAACAGGATTCTTGGCTGAACTTGTTGGAAGAAATTCTTCTACAAGAAATGTTTACTTGATCGAAAAAGAAATCTAGCATGAATCATTGGTCAATTGATACCTCATGGTGTTTATTTTTAGATCGTGATGGCGTCATTAACACACGTAAATTTGGCGGTTACATCGAGCATGTTGATGAGTTTGAATTCATCAACGGTTCAGACATTGCAATTGCTGAATTATCACAATTATTTCAACACACACTTGTCGTTACCAATCAACAAGGTATTGGAAAAGGTATTATGACGGAGGGTAACCTTTCGGAAATTCACCGTTATATGTGTGCAAAAATTGAAGAATTGGGAGGTAAAATTGATTGTTGCTATTTTGCACCAGATTTAGCCTCTCCAGAAAACCAACTTCGTAAGCCAAACACAGGCATGGGAATCGCAGCAAAAAGAGACTTTCCTACCGTTAACTTCCAAAAGTCAGTTATGGTTGGTGATAGCGACTCAGACATTGAGTTTGGCACAAGACTTGGAATGAAAACTGTACGAATTTTATACAACGAAGAGCCAAAAATTGAAGCCGACTTGACCTTAGGTAGTTTAGCAGAATTTAAAAAATGGATATTAGGAAAATGAGTATGGAAAGAATTACATTAATTGCTGTGTTTTTAATTGGTCTTGCATTGCAAACTATTGCCCAGGTGAATCAAAAAGATGCGCAAGGAAGAAAGCAAGGACCGTGGGTAAAAAAGTATCCGAATAGCTCTGTAATTATGTATGAAGGTACTTTTAAGAATGATAAGCCTGTAGGAACTTTTACATACAAGTATCCAAGCAATAAACTAAAAGCAATTATTAAACACGATGAAAACTCCAATCGTTCCGAGGCATTTTATTACTATGAAAATGGCAAGTTAATGTCGCATGGAATTTATCGCAACATGAAAAAGGACAGCATTTGGGTGAGCTACAACGAAGATGGAAGAATCACCATGACTGAAACCTATAAAAACGATTTGTTGAATGGAGAAAAAAAAATGTACTACCTTCCTTCTGATCCTTCTGACAAATCTGAAATCGTTATCTCGATTTATAATTATGTAGATGGAAAGGTAGATGGTAAATTTATTGAGTATTATCCAAATAAAGTGACACGTAAAGTTGGACAATACAAAAATTTCAAACCGCATGGGGAATGGATTTACTATGAATTAGATGGTAAAAAAATGTCAGTCGAACATTATCGAGACGGCAAAATGCATGGGTGGTTTATCGGATATAATAAAAATGGTTCTGAGGGACAAAAAAGATATTTCCATTTCGGAAGAGAGGTTAAAGGGGAAGAATTAACCAAACTTCTTCAACAAATGAAAGAAAAAGGAATCAATCCAAACGGAGGTGATTAAGTATTATCGTCATGCACATGATTGTAAAAGTCGGATGGATTATCCTCATCCGACTTTTACATGCTGTTTATGCGCACTTAAAGTTTTGGTACCTTACCTAATTAATTACTCTTTAATAATTAAAACAGATAAATTACCTTTAATTAAATCATTCGTTCCCGCAACATTCCCATCAGCAGTTCCTCCAGCATCTTTAGCACGAACTTGAATCGTATGTGACCCTGGTGTCAAAGACAAAACTCCTGACATATTCCAATGTGTTATAATTTGTCCCAATCCCTGAGTATTAGCAGCCACAACACGACTTTGAATTGCACTTGCTATACCATCCACGAAAATCGCAAAATCACCTGACGCATAAGATGTACCTGTTGCTGAATTCTGAAAACCTCCATTTGTTGAAACATAAACTTTAGCTCCACTAGGAACTGTAATTGTCTGTGTCAATCCAGGTATCAACGTATAATTTGTCACAGAAGCTGTAAGCACAAGCTGTGAGGTTGAAAAAACAGTGTTTGCAGCTTGACCAGTTGTTCCTGCAGGACCTGTATCCCCTACTGGACCTTGAGGACCTTGAGGGCCAACGCTTCCATTCAATGCAGTGCCTGCTGTCTCAGCATACAACGCGTAAGGTACACTTACAAGTTGTTGCGTTCCTGTCAACGTATAATTTGTTCCACCATTTATATCTGTTTCGATTTTCAGGTAATACGGCCCATTCGACCAATCTACTGAAGAGAAACTACCCGACTGAACAGTTCCTGCACCAATAACCAGTGATAACAATCCATTTGAGTTGGTTGATGCTGTATGCGTTTCCGAATAGACAACATTTCCATTCGTAGTTCCTTGTAAAATTGAAATCTTTGTTCCAACTGAATTATTCACAACCAATGAATTTGCAGCATCTCTAATCACTGATTGATAGGTGAAATTTTGAGGAGCTTGGGATAACAAATATCCCGAAAACAACAACAATCCTAAGAAAGAAGATAGTTTCATAATTTAGTTTTTAATGATTTTAATGTTTTGTATTGAATTCCCACTTGTCACAATAATGGAATACAAGCCATCCGCAAACGAAGTCAAATTTATATCTGTAGTCAATAAATTTTGATAGTTATTTTCCCACACTATTCGACCTGCTTCGTCAATTATCTGGACAGAAGCATCATGTAGCTCTTCTGATTTCAATTGAATAATCCCTGTCGTTGGATTTGGAAATACAGAAAAAATCTGAGCCTTAGAAATTGATTCAATAGAAACAACTTGAAAAAATTCTCGTGGTTGCTGTACTCCTTCGTTTAACTTATTTCCTGTTTCAATAGAATTAGTTGCTATCTGACCAACAGAAAAAGAAATAGAACCCGTTGCATTTTGCATATCACCTCCTGCACTAATTGGAGACTGTTGTGCAAATGAACAAACCGAAGTAAATAGAAGAATTAATTGTAAAATTTGCCTCATAAAAGAAAAGTTAGTCAAATGCTAATATATCAAATTTTTCTTCATTGTGGAAGTCTTAAAAAAGTTAATTCAATCAAAGTAATTCCAACTCAAGATTTGTTAACTTCGTATCTTCATGAATCATCTTAGAAATAAAGCTTTTTTTAACTCGAACGGAAGCAAGAACTATCTTTGCTTCGGTGAGGGATTAACATGTACATTTCACGACAAATTGGATTTCGACAAATTGGAAGCTTTTATTCAGCAACATAAAGGGTCGTTTATCTACGGTTATATCAGTTACGATGCAAAAAACTCGATTGAAAACACCTCGTCCAACAATGTTGATTACATCAACGCACCGATAGCTCATTTTCATGTTCCAACTACGGTTGTTGAATTGTCTGATGAGTCCATCCAATTTATTCAGGGTGCAGATACCAATGAAAATCGCCATTATGTTCATTCACTCTTGATGGAATTAAATAATCCTCAAAAACAATCCGTCAATTCCTTTGAGTGGTTAACCGAAAAATCAACTTATTTGGAACGAGTAAATCAGTTGAAAGATCATATTCAAAGAGGTGATATTTACGAAATAAATTACTGTCAACAATTACTTTCTAAAGAAAATCAGTTGACAAATCCTATGCATTTG
>DATGOZ010000158.1:0-2671 GCA_035305395.1 Taishania sp.
GTTCCTATGGTGGATTTATTACCTTAATGGCCTTATTTAATGAACCTAGCGTATTTCATGCAGGTGCCGCATTGCGATCCGTTACGGATTGGGCGCATTATAATCATGGTTATACCGCTAATATATTAAATACCCCAGTGCAAGACCCAATTGCCTATAAGCGTAGCTCGCCTATTTACTTTGCAGAAGGCCTTAAAGGAAATTTATTAATGTTACATGGTATGGTGGATGTGAATGTACAATTTCAGGATATCGTGCGTTTAAATCAACGTTTAATAGAATTAGGTAAGGAGAATTGGGATCTAGCAGTCTATCCGGTAGAAGATCATGGTTTTGTGCAGCCAAGTAGCTGGACAGATGAATACAAACGGATATTCAAATTATTTGAACAAACACTTAAAAATTAAGAGCTGTAATAGGTTATCAACGATCTGCTAGTACCCAAAGCAGGTCGTTGATGTTTTAATCAATAACTGAGAGCAGACTACCTGCCTTAAGCGACATCTCTTATGTCCACTGCTACCACTCTTGAAATGCCTTGTTCAACCATTGTTACCCCGTAAATGATGTCTGTGCTGGCAATAGTGCGTTTGTTATGAGACACCACAATAAATTGAGATTGATTGGAAAATTCCCGTATGATATTATTGAATTTATCAATGTTAGTATCATCAAGAGGGGCATCCACCTCATCAAAAATACAGAATGGAGCTGGTTTTAACAGGTATAATGAAAATAACAGGGCAGTAGAAGTTAATGTTTTCTCCCCTCCAGATAATTGATTTATAGAAAGTGGGCGTTTCCCTTTAGGTTGTGCTATAATATCAATATCAGACTCTAGTGGATTGCTAGGATTCGTCAGAACAATATCACAAGAATCCTCTTGATTAAATAAGGAACGAAAGACCTGAATGAAATTTTCTCTCACATGAGTAAAGGCGGTCATGAATTTATCGTTAGCAGATTGATCAATTTCATTGATAGTAGACATTAGTGAAGATTTAGCGTCCATTAAATCCATTTTTTCTTTTTGGATAAACTTCAAACGCTCACTCATTTCATCATAAGATTCTTTGGCCATCGAATTGATACTTCCGAAATCTTCTAATTGTTTTTTGAGTTTTCTACATTTAACTTCAACATCCGCAATTGGAGGTTTATTTACTGGGATTTCTCCGGCTAATAAATCTTCCAGACTAATATCGAATTCAGCAGACAAACGTTCTTTTAATGAATTCAATTCAATTTGAAGAGTTGTTTTTTGATCTTTCAGTGCGGTTATTAAAACATCACCTTGCTCTTTATTTTGACGAAATTGATGAATAGAGGTTTCTAGCTCAGTAATTAATTTACGGGTTGAAAAGAAATTTTTTTCCAATTCGCTAACACCTTCATCAAGTGATTTCTTTTGAGCATACATCGTCTCCAAATTCTGATCATTAGTATCCACAAAATTGGAGGCGTCCTTTAGTTCCTCGATTACCTTGACTTGCTCTTGGGTATTACGGGCTATTCTGATCTCCAGATTGCCTAACTGAGTTTCTCTGTATTCTAAATCGCTTGTTAGGGAAGCTACCTTGTTTTTTTGTTGATGGAATTGTAAATTCTGCTGGTTATACAGCGAAGATTTTTCAATAAGATCTTCATTCAAAACCAGAAAGCCTTCCTCAATACCGAGTAATTTAGTTCGATTTTTTTCCGAAATATCTCTCAAGCCAGCTAATTCAGACCCTATGGTCAGTAGGTTTGTTTGCACGGTTTGTAACTTTGAGGCTAAATCAACTTTCCGGGTCTTATTTTGTTGTAAAAAATGTTCATGTTGCTCATGCCTGCTTTTTGTCGCGATGAGCTCATTTTCTAACCGGTTGGCTTCCTCTTTAAGTTCCGCTAATAACTCTTTTTTGGAAGTTCCTTCTAGTTGGGAGATTTGCTGTTCTAATGCTTCAATTGATTGTTGATGTGCATCAATTTCACTAGTCAGTTTTTTTATATCTTGTTGAAGAATTTGTAAATTCTTTGCTCTTCCTATACGTTTACCTTCAAACAATCCAACAGACCCGCCACTGATGCTTAGTTTGTTTTTGGCAAATCGCCCTTCACTTTGTAGGATTGTTATATTATCATCAGGTAAATCCTCCGCCCATTGTTGATCATGATCTGCATTTATTAAGTAGACATTATTCAATAAATGCTGACATAATGGTTTGTATTTATCTTCAATGGTAATTACATCCATGACCGGAATAATTCGATCATCCTGCAGCCGCCAAGGTGATGGGGTAGGTGCTTCAGTAATGCCTTGCAATACAAAGAAGTTTGCTCTACCTCTGGAGGAATCACTTAAGAGTTTAATTGCTTGAATGGCATCTGTTTTAGCATCGACCACATAATGATTCATCACATCCATTAAATAATTTTCGATGGCCACTCGGTAATCTTCTTGACAAAATAAGATATCCGAAAATAGAGGTGGATTTTTCGTCCATCCCGCATTTTTACGTAGAAATTTGATCGATTCAGGGAACCCTTCAAAGTTATCTACCAAGGATTTTGTTAGATTATACTCATTTTGCTTAGCATCAACTAACCTGACTTGTTTGTTTAGCTCCTCATTTAGTTGTTTTATTTTTAATTGGAGTTGCTTAATTTGAATTTGAACTTCTGATTCTTG
>DATGOZ010000159.1:0-12038 GCA_035305395.1 Taishania sp.
GAAGGAATGAAGGAAAATGACAAATTTCCAGAACCAATTATCACACCTGCAACGAAAGCAGATGAAGGTCATGATGAAGATATTTCTAGAGAGGATATCATCGCGAAAAATATTGTACCAGAAGAAATTTATGTGCAGTTGGAAAAGTACACAAGAGCTTTGTTTCAAAGAGGTACAGAAATGGCTGCTGAGAGAGGTTTAATCTTGGTTGATACAAAATATGAATTTGGCATTCGAAATGGAGAAGTAATTCTAATTGATGAAATTCATACACCAGATTCATCTCGTTATTTCTATGCTGATGGGTATGAAGAAAGACAAACTAAGGGAGAACCACAAAAACAATTGTCAAAAGAATTTGTTCGTCAATGGTTGATTGAGCACGATTTTCAAGGACTTGATGGGCAAAAGATGCCTGAAATGCCAGACGATTTCGTAGAAGTGGTAACAGAACGTTATATTGAATTATACGAAAAAATCACAGGTAAGTCATTCATAAAAGCAGATACTTCAAATATTGAAGAACGTATTTACACGAATGTTGTGAATTTTTTGAAGAATAGATAAGATTATAAAGGCGCTGAAAGGCGCCTTTATTATTGACATATCATCGTATCATATGTAGGAGAATATCCAGCCCAAACTCCAAGACAACCACCAGTTAGATTCGATTTTACATTCAACGAAGAAGCAAATGGATTTCCGCTTGACATTTGTTGCATTGTTTTTGTGTATAAGAAATCGAACGTGCCTTTGTCGATTTTAGAAAATTTGATTACGACTGTATCTCCAATTGCATATTTTGCACGTTGTTCGCTAGGAATCGAATCCATTCCATATCCAGTCATCCAAGGATTTTCATAGTAAAATTCAAACGTTTTTCCATCAAAAAACATGTCATCAACAGCGCTGTTGAAAGTAGGTTTAAAATATGCATCTTTGGTTTTCCCATTAACCATATTGATTCTTTTCACTTCCCATTGGTAGGCATCATATGTTCCTGCTGGGTCGGTTAAGATTGCGTGAGAATAGCCATACCCGGGAGTTGAATTTTCTTGTTGAAACCATAATTGTGATAAGGGGACAGGAGTAAGGATTGATGTAACTCCTGAATACACATTCCCTTCATGTTCAATACGCAAAGTATAGGTCTTTCCAACTTCTCCCCAGATAGCTGGGTTGAATGAGGTAAAAGCGCAAATGTTTAAATCCGCTAATTGTTCTAAATCTACTCCAAGTAGTCCAGCAATGTAATCATTTGCTTCAGGAGGTAGATTATTTGAGCAAATTAAATCTAGTTCAACTTCAATTGTTCCGTCGTTTACAAAAACACGTGCGTTGGTGACAAAACTGTTGACAAATGCTTGCAAATTTGTTGGTGAATATATGTTTTTGGATTTGGATAGAATGACAATTGGAGGCATTCCTGTTTCAATGCTTCCGTCAACTACTAGTTGTTCCTTAAAACCGGGCAAATCTATTTCTACTTCCTTTTCACATGCAGAAAAAACAATGAGCAGAAAGAGTATAAGACACAGTTTTATTCCGAATAGTTTTTTCATTGAGAATTGTAATCTTTCCATATCTATTCAATTAAAATTCAAAGTTCCAAGTTAAACTTGGGATGATTGGAAATAAACTCACTTGCTTCACTTTTACTTGAAAATCTCCTTCTGTAAAACTTCCTTCACCGTCAACATAGACAAAAAATGGATTTGCCCTACTATACAAATTGTAAATGGAAAATACCCAATTGCTTTTGATTTTCTTTTGCACAGTAATCAACTCTCCTGTTGCAGGATCTTTCTTTTCTTTTGTGTCTTTCATGTGCCAAGTAACGGACAAATCCATACGATGATAAGGAGCCATTCGGGTTGAATTTCTGTCTCCATATTGGAAAAGCAGTGTTTGGTTGTGCATATACCACGCATTCGGTAAGGTCATTGTATTTCCCGTAGCAAACACGAAGGCAGCACCAAAACTCCATCTTTTAGTTAGATCGTAATTTCCAACAATAGTTAAATCATGTCTTCTATCGTATTTTGCAGGGAACACTTTCCCTTCATTCAGTTCTGTAAATTTTCGTTCTGTTTTTGCCCAAGTGTAACCAACCCACCCCGTAAATTTTCCTTTGTTTTTACGTATGAATAATTCGGTACCATAACTCCACCCTCGACCAAAAGTCAATAAGTTGTCGGTATTATCTTTCACATTGTCAGTTGGCAATGATCCTTCCTTGAATTCTACCAAATTATTCATGTGTTTATAGTAGAGTTCAATGGATGCTTCGTATTGATTTTCTTTGAAATTTTTGAAATATCCTATTGCAGCTAACCATCCTCTTTGTGGTTTTGCTACTTCTGTAGTTGGATGCCAAATGTCAGTAGGCAAAGAGACAGCACTAATCGATGCGAGATGAATGTACTGGTAATTGTATGAAAATCCAGCTTTGATTGAGCTATTTTGGGGCAAAAGATATCTCAAAGAAAAACGCGGTTCTAATCCTTGATAAAACGCTACAATGTCTCCTTTGTTATAGGTAATCGAAGAATCCGGTTGTGAAATATTTCCTTTGATTGATCGTTCGAATGGTCCTGTGTGCGTAAATGTTGAATAACGTAAACCAACGTGAACTCTAAATTTCTCCGTAATGTCCCAGTCGTCTTGTAGATATAAACCTGTTTCGTGACTATATAATTTTTGAGATGCTCCCGTGTCAAAAATAGTTGTGTCTTGCTCAGCAGAAACACTGCTCGGCATGAAGATATGATGCGTGTACTGAGCACCAAATTTAATCGTATGTCTTGGGTTAGTAGGTAAATACGTAAAATCTACTTTTCCCCCAATATCATTGATTCCTGTAGATAGTTTTAGGTTTAATTCATCTTCATTGGAAATAAAAGCAAAGTTGTAATGCGAATAGGTTCCGGCTACATTCATAATTAGTTTTCGACCGAATAAGTGTTTCCATCGAATGGATGCAGCACCATTTTGCCATGGCATTTTGACCATGAAATTATCTTTTTTATTATCATAGATGAATTCATCCTTTCCGTAATAACCACTCAAGTATATATGATCTTTTTCTGAAAGTTTGTAATTTGCTTTGAAATTTAAATCGTAGAAATAATATCCTGAGCCATAAAAAGAAGATGATTTTGGAATGAATGCTTTCATTAATAGATCAACGTAAGTCCTTCTACCAGCGATCATAAAGGAACCTTTATCTTTTTTTAGTGGACCATCAATTGCTAGTCGTGAGGAAACAATACCCAATCCTCCTTTGATTCCAAATTTTTGGTTGTTTCCTTCATTCATGTTGACTTCTAGAACAGAAGATAGTCTTCCGCCATAATGAGCAGGCATTCCACCTTTGATGAGGTTTACACTTTGAACAGCATCTGGATTGAATACAGAAAAAAATCCGAATAAATGTGAAGCGTTGTAGATGACAGCTTCGTCTAATAAAACTAAATTTTGATCAGGCCCACCACCTCTCACATATAATCCTTGACCACCTTCTGATGCTGAAGATACTCCGGGGAGTAATTGGATTGCTTTAATTAAATCCACTTCACCTAAAAATGCTGGAAGTTTTTTTATTTCTTCAATTTTTAGTTCAATTTGCCCCATGTTGGCCGAAGAAACATTTTCTGTTTGATTAGCAACGACAACTATTTCTTGAAATTCTTTTCCAATTGTTTTTAAAGCAAAGGTAATTGTTGTGTCTTTTCTGATAAAAATGGTTCTTTTTTCATCTGAAAAACCAACTGCGCTTACCTGAATAGTATGTTGTCCATGAGGTAATTCTAGGTTAAAAATTCCTTCAGTATTACTGATACTTCCAATTTGAAGTTCTGGAATTAATATTTTTGCTCCGACAAGTGGTTCTTTGTCATCAAAACTGAGCACTTTTCCAATAAGAGTAGATTTTTCTTGAGAAAATAAAAGTATGGGCAAAATCGTAGCGAATACTAAGAGGTAACTTCTCATGAATCAAATCTTTCTGCTAAAGTTAGAAATTATATTTGGAAAATTATTTGTTTGGATGGCGCAAAGTGATGAGATAAAGACGAAGAAAAACAGCTATAGGAAATAAAAGTAGGGTAGAGGCAAAAAATAAGTTACCTTGCTTTATTAGGTAAATAGCAGCTAATGTTAACATTGTTGCAACCGTCGCAATTCCCATGAATACATACCATACTTGACGATCATTTAATCCGTTATAAACTAGATGATGTGTTGTATGGTCTTTACCTCCAACCATTGGTGATTGTCCTCTTTTTAATCGATTGATTACAACTGTAAGTGTATCAGAAAAAGGAGCTGTAAAGCAAATGACAATGAGCAACAAACCATACCAGTTTGATACCCCATTCGATGTTCCTACCATCCATAGGTCATCAATTGTGATAAATGCAATGAATAAACCAATGAATTGTGAACCTGCGTCTCCCATGAATAGTTTGGATGGATTGACATTGAAATATAAAAAGCCAATGAGTCCACCAGTCATGGCACAATTAAGAATATTCCAGAAATTTCGTGTAATACCGAATGTCATCCATTGAGAGCATAGGCATGTGATGATAATCATCAAAACTACTGTACCAGTAATTCCATCCATATTGTCTAACATGTTTAATGAATTCATTAGAAGAATTACCCAGAAAATTGTTACAACCCAATTGATTGTTTCGTATGGAGTGATGCTGATGATTGTATTTGTACAACAAAGAGCAACTCCACACAGTATTTGTACCGTAAGTTTAATTAATGGACGTGTATTGTATGCATCATCTGCTAGTCCCATGATAAATGCTAATACTGCTGCTATAAATAAGCCGATGAATTTAACATCATGAAATAGATTCTCATATGAGAAAAATGCGTAGATAAATGTTGTGAATATGAATACTGCAAAAAAACTAATACCTCCTAAAGATGGTTTAGATAGATTACTCCATCGGATTGTAACATCATTTTTATTGCGAATTCCCAACGACTGAGAAAAGTTTAATAGAAGTATATTGCATATGAAAGAAGTGATTATTCCCCCCAGAAAGTACAAGGAGAATTTAAAAAGAATAGCGTTCATGTGGATTGTGGTTTAAAAATTGAATAGTTCTATTGTTTTTCCATGTAAATCTTTTTCAGAGATGATAGGATGATCAATTGCTCCCCAATTTATATTGAGCGTTTGGTCATTCCAGATAATTGTATTTTCGTGTTGTGGTGAGTAATAATTAGTGCATTTATATAAAAACTGTGTATTGTCTTCTAAACTAATAAAGCCATGAGCAAATCCTTCTGGAATCCACATTTGTTTACCATTTTCTGCACTCAACAGTTCGCTGTGCCACTTCCCAAAAGTTTTGGAATTTTTGCGAATGTCAACTGCGATATCTATGACTGCTCCTCTTGCAACTCGGACTAATTTACCCTGTTCAAAAGGTGCGGATTGAAAATGTAACCCTCTCAAAACATTTTTATGGGAACAAGATTCATTGTCTTGAACGAAGATGACTTCACGACCAATCAATTCATTGAATTCTCTTTGATTGAAACTTTCAAAGAAGTAACCCCTTTCGTCCTCGAATTTTCTTGGAGTGAAAATTAATAACCCGTCAATTTCAGTTTTTTGAATGTCCATCTTATCGTTTGAAAGGAGCAAAAATACGATTAAGTAAATTTTTTATGAAAGATTGCTTTGTATTTTTTTCTTCGTCAAGGTATCCTTCATATGTTCCATAACCATAACCATAACCATACCCGTAGATATTATTCTTAGATTGATTAATACCATTCAATATGATATTTAAGTTTTTTACTTGTTGCATTTCAAAAAGCTCTTTTACACGATATGCGAAATTACGTTTTGAATATTGAGACTTAAATACATAGATTGGAATATCTGCCTCAGTAAGGATTTGAACACCGTCAGATACCAAACCAATCGGAGGATTATCGATCACGATGATATCATATCGTTCCTTCAATTCTTTGATTATTTGTTTAAAATTATCCCCAAGAAGTAGTTCTGATGGGTTTGGAGGAATTGGACCCGAAGTAATAATATCTAGATTAATGTCAACATCTTTATGGATTACTTGATCCAATGTTGTAGTACCAATAATCAAGTTGCTCATTCCGTTTGAATTATCTTTTCCAAATGCCAAATGGATCTTAGGTTTTCTCATGTCTAAGTCAAGAATGATAGTTCTTTTCCCAGTCATGGAAATAATTGCAGCTAAGTTGAGAGCAACAAATGTTTTTCCCTCTCCAGAAATGGAAGAAGAGATAGCAATTGTTTGGTAATTCGGTTTGATATAGCTTAAGTTGACACGAATTTTTCTCAATGCTTCGGCAATCATAGATTTTGGAGAATCAGTCACGACAATCTTAGAATACTCCATTTCAATCTTAGAGTTTGGAACTCCTCCTAAAATTGTTGCGTGTGATGGCAAAATATTTTGTAAGTCTTCAATCAGATTGATTTCGTTAAAACTTACATATTTAATGAAAATAATACCCAAACTCAAGAACATTCCAAGCAACAAGAAGCTGATGTATACCGTCGAAGATTTAGGCTCCACAGGTGTAGGATCAAGTGATGGATTCTTCAAAATGCGATTATTGGAAGAGAATCCAGCATCAGATATAGCGTATTGAACTTTCTTTTCGGTTAATAGTTGGAAATATTTTTCATTCAAATCCTGAATGTTTTTTAATCTGTTATACTCCATCCGCTTTCCTGGCAATGTAGAATATATTCCTTCTAACTCGTTGATTTTATTTTTTAATACATTGCTTCTTGTTTTTAGACGAGTCTCAATAGCGTCTATACTACGGATAATCTGTTTTGTTTTTTCTTGAATTTTTTTATCGATGCGTTTGATTTCCGAACTTTCGGTTGTTACTCGGAATAAAATATCTTCACGTTCCTCCATTAATGCGTGAAGCGATTCAATGTGACTAGAGATTGCAGTTTCATATGATTTACCAAGTAATTCAGGTAAAATTCGATAGACATCTAGTCGATTTGGTTGATCTTGTAATTTTCTGTAAATGGATTGTAACGTTCTGATTTCATCTTCCAAATTGAATAATTCATCTTGGAATTTTGAAACATCTGTTTTCATTTCGATACCTTCCTTCTCTGGATCCGTAATATTAGACACTCTTTGAAAGTTCATTAGGCTATCCTTCGATTTTTTTAATTCAGAAGAAAGTGAGTCTAATTGTAAGTCGATGAAATTCAGGATGCTTTCAGAACTTTTTTTCTTAATTTTTACCGAGTTTTTGATGAACTCATTTGCTAATGCAAGCGTAACATCGTGGCAGATTCGTGGGTTATCTCCTCTAAAACCGATATAAACGGTTCTTGCTCTCTCATCTAAAGGTGAAACCTCTAAATTTCCATAAAGTCTTTCAGATAAATTGCGTAAGCTGTTAAAAACAAAGTAAACCTGATTGTTTTCCAGTTCGATTCTGAAATTATCAGGATGCTCTATTTTTATTACAATATCAAAATGTGGTGTGATGATGTGTTTACCAATTTCTTCCTTAAACTCATAACTTTTATCTCCTAGTTCGTAATTCAAGTTAATTTTATTCTCAACATAGGAAATATAAATTGGGACATCAACCAAACTAGAATCCATTAGTTCATAAGCTTGAATATTGAAGCTTCCAGATTTATATTTCTCTTCAGTAAGAAATTTTCCTTTGTAAAAAATACTAACTTCAAATCCAAGGTTTTTAATCGTTTGATTGAATAAGAGTTCAGATCTTAGTAACTCAACTTCTGAATAGAAGATATCTTTCTTTGTATTAATATTTTCAATATCAATGATATTTTTAGCATTATCTTCATTTTCAATTTGCAAGATGAGATTTGATTCATAGATAGGTTTCGTATACCTCAAATAAATCATTGCAATAAAGAAGAAGAAGGAAAGTATTATCGGCATGTACCACCAATAGCGTTTAATTACCGTTCTAAATAACAACGGATCATAAGTCTTATTAATAATAAAGCTATTAGTATTTTCTGCCATTTTTACTTTTTAAGATTGTTGATTACAGTAAGAATAATCATTGAACTTGAAATAATTGAGATGACAGGAGCAATCTCTTTAACTACTTCTTTGGTTAATTGAGGATTTGGTTCAACGTAGATATAATCGTTTGCTTGAACAATCATATCAACATATTGTAATCCTTCAATTGTCGACAAATCCAAAACATATACTGTTCTCTTGCCTCCAACTCGACGCATAATTTTTACAGTGTTAGCTTTTCCTCTCTCTGTAATACCTCCAGCTTGCGCAAGAGCTTCCATCAACGTTGTGTTGTTGTTTTCTAATGCAATTACTTTGGCATCACTTCCATTACCAGGAAATACAACAACTCGTTGATTTGTAATTTGTACCTGAACAAATGGATTTTGATATTCAGTACTATAGAGTTGCTCTAATAAATCTTCACATTCAGAAACAGATAACCCCTCTACTTTTACACTACCAAGTTTAGGTATTTCAACTGTTCCATCTCTTCTGACTAGATATTCAATAGCTGTCTTTCCGCTAACATTCTTTTGATATACATCAGCATTGTTTAATAAGAGAACTTCTCCAGCATTTGTGTAGAGTTGGAACGATATCTTATCATCAATAGAAATTAAGTAGTCTTGAGTAGGTTTTAAAGGAATAGAATCGCGAACAATAACATCACCTTTTGCTTCTTTGAACATAATATTGGAATTTATTCCACATCTAACAAAAATGAAAGACAGGAATAAACTTAAAAGTATTAGAAGCGACTTATTTTTTAGCATTTTTTTCTTTCATTAATTCTAGATACAATTTTCGCATATCCTCTGTTAATCGAGTGTAGTGAAACCGATCTTTTACAAAAGTCCAACCGTTTGCAGATAATTTTGTTCTTAAATCATCATCATTAATTAACAATTGCAACTTATCTATATACTCCTTTTTGGTGTTTGAGGTTACAATTAACCCCGTTTTTTTGTTATCGATGATATTTTTTACACCTCCGACATCTGTTGAAATAACAGCGACGCCAGATGCTTGTGCTTCAATTAAACTTACTGGTGTTCCTTCATTTACTGAACATAAGCAGATAATATCCATTGCTGGATTAAAAGAAGCAATATCTAATATCCACGATGTGATTTCAAATTTAATATTTTGTGGCCAATTGAAAGAATTTATTGCATTTAATATCCGCTCTTTTTCGTCACCATCACCAACGATGAAGATTCTTATTTTTTTTGTCGTTTTTGTAGAAAGTTCTTTGAGTACATCAATGAAAAATAGATGGTTCTTAATAGGTGCTAGACGTCCAATAATTCCAATCGCAATTTCATCTGTGTCGAGTTTGTACTGAGACCTAGTTTTGATGCGGTTTTCATCACGGTTTGCATGAAATTTTTCTAAGTCAAAACCAAGTGGGATTACAACCGTTTGTTTTTTACTACAAACTTGGTGTACATTAACCAATTCATGTTTTTGAATTTCAGAAACAGCTATAATTTTTGTGCTGTAACTGGCCAATTTTCGTTCAATTGTTTTGTAGATGTTTGTTTTAACTTTGTTGAAATATCCTTTAAACACATGACCGTGATAAGTGTGTATGATAATGGGTACTCCTGCTGCTTTGGCAGCTCTTCGACCTAGAGCTCCAGCCTTTGCTGCATGGGTGTGAACGATATCAGGTTGAAATTCCTCAATGATTTTTTGAATACGTTTATAAGCCTTTCTATCGGAGAAAAAATTAGGAATGCGCTGCATTTCTTCAATCAATAGTGGCTCTACACCATATTGGTTTGTAATATGCAAGGAATCAGCTTCGTCAGCTTCAGGAAGTCCACCGATTAAGAGGGTTTCAAATTCATCTCCAATGAAACGAGTTAAAAAAGTGGCATTATATGTGGGACCACCAATATTAAATCGGTTGATGATACGTAGTACTTTTATCTTTTTCACGCTGAAAAATGGTAATTTATTTTTAGATTAGTGACAAAAGTAGTGTAGAATTTTAATAAAGTGGAATTAACAAAGTAAAATGAATCAATTTTTTAGAATTATAGTAGCTATTTTCTTTATCGGTAATCAATGTTCAACCTTGGCTCAAGACCTTGTTGATTCAATTTTTAGGAAATTTGTTAATTACGGTGGATTTAAGTCTGCATCGGTGGGCTTGTATGTAATTGATCTTGGAACTAATGAAGTATTAGCAAATTATAATGGAGAAAATTTACTTACACCAGCTTCTACAGTGAAGTTGTTTTCGACTGCTTTTGCATTGGAAGAGTTAGGAGCTTCGTTTCGACCTTCTACAAAACTGATGATGCATGGTGCGATTAGTGATAGTGTACTTTATGGTGATTTGTGGGTGATTGGTGGAGGGGATGTCTCCTTGGGAAGTCGCTATTTCGAATCGGAAAACCGTACAAAGTTTTTAGAGGATTGGATAACAATAATTAAGGAAAAAGGTATTCGAAAAGTTACAGGATCAATTTTTGTTGATGGTAGCGATTTCGGCTACGAAGGGGCTCCAGATGATTGGCTTTGGGCAGATTTAGGAAATTATTATGGAGCACATTTCAGTGGAGCGACGGTTTTTGATAATACATTAGAATATCATTTTAAAACAGGGGCAGTTGGAAGAAAAGCAAGTTTGAGCTACACTTTCCCAAAGTATGATTCACTCTTCTTTCTAAACAATGTGATGGCATCTTCTAGAAATGGAGATAATGTATATATCTATGGTGCGCCTTATCATCATGAGCGTGAGGCGAGAGGGACGTTGCCAGCTAATCAACTTGATTTTGTCGTAAAAGGGAGTTTGCCTGATCCAGAGTTTACTTTAGCAAATGAATTTCGAAAAGCACTAAATGCGAATGGTGTTATTATAGAAGGAGGTGCAAGAACAACTCGAAATACTCCTAATTTAAAATCAGCAGTAGATTTAGAATTGTTGCATGAATATTTTGGAAGATCGATAGAAGAAATAGCACAAGTAACAAATCATGAAAGCGTTAATTTATTTGCTGAAGGATTGATGCGTTTGACAGCTTTTCAAAAGAAAAAATATGGTCTTCATGGTGAGGCAAGGAAATACATGGAGGAGTATTGGAAAGCAAGACTAAATGTTTCAAAGCTGTATTTGATGGATGGTAGTGGTTTGTCAAGAACAAATGCAGTAGCTGCAAAAACATTTGTCGATTTATTGGTGTTAATGAATGGATCATCAAACCAAGTAACGTACTTGCAGACATTGCCAGTTGCAGGATTGAGTGGTACATTAAAGAATGTTGCTAAAAATCAACCAGCACACGGAAAAGTTTATGCTAAAAGTGGTACAATGAAACGTACAAAATCATATGCAGGTTATATTCATACTGATAACGGTAATCACATTGCTTTTGCTTTTATTGTCAATAACTATTCATGTTCCAATAGGGAAACAACCCAACAAATGGAATTGTTGATGAATTATTTAGTTCAAAAAAAATAGTCGGTAATTTTACCGACTATTTTTTTGTTTTAAGGTTTTTTTATTGGAGCTGTAGGCGTTTTTATTGATGGTTTAGGTGTTTTGTTTAACTCAATTGTTGGTGCTGAAATTATTCCACCTTTTTCAACACAAGCTCCTTGTGTAGCTCCTAATCTTTCATACTTTTTCCATTCTGCAACAGCAATGGTTTTAGTAACATAATTCCCATTTTCAAGAACACAGATTAACATTTTATTTCCTGAGTTTGTAACTGTACCAGAAGAAGCTTGAGCATCTGAAGATGAACTGCTCGTGTCGCATGGACCGAGTTTTGCTCCTTTTGCTCTATAGGTTTCCCATTGAGATGTTTTGATAGTGATTGTTGTAGTTCCACCTTTTCCGTCAGGAGTACAGATAATCAAGTCTGGGTCTGAAACTTCAGGACAATTTCCTAATGTTGCACCTTTGGCTTCATATGCAGGCCATTCAGATTGCTTAATTGTTTTACTTTTTAG
>DATGOZ010000160.1:0-8697 GCA_035305395.1 Taishania sp.
AAGAGTTGGATAAAGTAGTCAGAATCATGAAAGAGAATCCAAATATGGTTATCGAGTTGGGCGCTCATACAGATAGCCGAGGAACAGCGGAATTTAATCAGAAATTGTCTGACAAGCGCGCAAAATCTTCAATTAAATACATTACTTCTCGAGGTATTTCTAAGGATAGAATTTCCGGTAAGGGATACGGTGAATCAAGATTGAAAATAAGCGATAATGAGATTAATAAGGTAACAAGTACGGAAGAGAGAAACGCATTGCACCAAAAAAACAGAAGAACTGAATTTATTATTGTTAGAGTGAAGTAAGAACAACATTCAAAGAATGTATCGCACTATAGAATAAGGGGATTGATGAATCCCCTTATTTGTTTATGAATGGATGATTTTCAAGATTCAATTTAAAAAGCACTAATCACTTTGTCCATCGCTCTAACGCCAAAGCTATTGTTATTCCAAATTTCAAATTCTTTTTTTGTTGGATCAACTAATACAAAAACAGGAAAACGTCTTTCCGCTAAATCAGCCATTGCGATTGGATTTTCACTTGTTTTGCAAGGAAATGCACCATTGATTTCTTCTTGATAAGGAGCTAATGTTTCTGGGTCAGTTGAGGTGACAATAAATTCGATATCCATTGCTGGATTTTTTTCTTTTAATTGTTTCAATGTATTAATAGCCATCATACAAAATGGACACCCAGGCATTGCAATTAATACGAGTTTCTTTTCTTTCAATTCGGCGGTTTCCGTTGTCATCGAAACAATTCTTGAGTCGTTTGAGAAATCACCGCTATAGATTGGATTGACAGAAAAATAGATTCCAAAAGGAGCAAAGAACAAAATGATTGCAATGATTTTAGTCAATTTTGTTTTAGCTTTTTTAAATACAATAATACTTAGCACTAGACCAATAAGTGTCATTAAAATGTAAGGTAGAAGTTTACTCATTGTAAACGATAAGCCTAAGTCTAAAAAGAATTTTTCCATAACGTATAATTTTATGGATGTAAATGTAATTGAACTATTTAGATTGTTGGGTAATACATGAAGAATTTTTCAACTGGAGTTGACAAAGCTGAAATGTTCAAGTTGTCTGAGGCTTTAGATAAATCAATAACATTTCCATTTTTCATCAATAAGTTGATGTTTTGCTTTTCTTGGTTGTATGCATTGTTTACCAAGTGAGATGCTTGCACGTAATAATTTGTTTCTTCAATGCTAATTCCCATTTTACTAGCAATTTCTTGTTTTTTCGCTAATACTTCTTCCGCTGTGAAAGGATTTTTAGAAATTTTGATTTTAAACAATTTACGATTAATTAATCGATATGCCAAATCAGCTAATATTTTGTCGTCACATGTTTGCCATACTTTGATTGCTCCCATGATGTCGTAATCATCCAATGTAGCGAATATGTCAAGAACTTCTTTTTTCTCGATGAAATCTTCACGTGTGATGTTGTTGCACATGAAATATTTCAAAGCAGGAGATGCAAACAAATCGACACCTTCTAGAGCTAATTTTTTCGCTCTTTTAAGTGTGTTAATCAACAAATGTTCACCCGAAACAACAGTTTTGTGCAAGTAAACCTGCCAATACATCAATCGTCGTGCGGTGATAAATTTTTCGACAGAGTAAATCCCTTTTTCTTCCAATACAAGGTTCCCTTCATGTACATCCAGCATTTCGATGATGCGATCGCTGCCAATTACACCTTCACTTACACCTGTGTAGAAACTATCTCTATTGAGGTAGTCCATCCGATCCATGTCGAGCTGACTTGAAACAAGTTGGTATAAGAACGGTTTGTGATATTTATTGGTGAAAATCTCACGGGTTAATTTCAACTTTTCTCCGAATTCGTTTTCGAGTCGCTCCATTAAGAAGTTTGAAATATCTTCGTGACTAACACCGTTCACAATATCATGTTCTAAAGCGTGGCTAAAAGGACCGTGACCGATGTCGTGAAGTAAAATTGCTGCCAATACAGCTTCTTCTTCTTGTTCAGTAATTTCAGTTCCTTTTCGTCTGATTACCTGTATGGCCAAATTCATCAAATGCATTGCTCCCAAAACATGATGAAAGCGCGTGTGAAGTGCCCCCGGATATACTAAGTGCGACATGCCAAGTTGACGAATTCTTCTCAATCGTTGCATATAAGGATGCTCGATTAAGTCAAAAATAAAATCACTTGGAATACTAATGAACCCATAAACTGGGTCGTTGAATATTTTTTTCTTGTTCTTTACCACGAGGCAAAAATAGCGAAATTATTAATTAAGTTACCGTTTAATTGCTGTATTTCATCTGTGGTAATCCCGTAAAAAATGGAGAATATTCAGCTATTTATTTAGGACTTCCTCCGTGATTTTTTTTACGTGTCCACTTATACCTTGGTTTGTCGAAACCGCTGTTATTTTTTTTCGTTGTCTGAAAGCGATAGACTACAGCTGCGGTGTATTGTATGTAATTTGAACCACTTCTATAAATTGGAGGAGTAAGTCCAAGTTTTGGTGTTCCTTGCAGGCGAATTCCTACATCTTTCATCCAGAAATTAACCCCAACAAAAGCATTTGCAGTAGGGTAAAATCCTGTTCCACCACCTTTTGAGTAAGTTAATCCAACTCCAAATCCCAAATAGGGGTCCAACCATTTTGCAGTTTTCAAGTAACGGTAAAATCCAAAGCGTGCGTGTAAATCAGCGCTTAGTTGCATTCCACCTGTATAAGCTAAATTAATCATTTTTCTTCCATTGAAATGATTGAAAGAGAGATCCAATTCTAAGCTTATATCGTGCTTTAAATAACGGTCAACGATTAAATGTGAAGGATAGAAATTGGCTACCCATGTTTCTCTAAAATTGAAAATATGCGAATAAGGGCGACCATCGTTATCTAAGAAACTCCAACCCGCTCCAACCATCCATTGATAGGGTTTGTAGGGTTTAAACTTAAGGTAACCGTCTTGAGACACGACTGATTGAATACTAAAAATCAAGAATATGATTGTGATGAGTCTACGTATTTTCATTTTAACTAAGTAATTGGGGTGCGAAAATAGATAAAAAAACCCGAAAATAGTTTCGGGTTTAGTATTTAATTGGTTGTTATTCGATAGAATTTAATCATTTACTCTGTGCCATGTCTGAGTTCTAAACAATGGCCCGATATACCCTCTAACATTTAGTTTATCTGGATTCTTGTCGTCTAACCAAATTTTTACTTTGTAAACTTTTCCGTTTTCAGGATCTAAGATTGTTCCTCCTTCCCATTCTTCACCATCCCAAGTCAAACCTCTAACGATTTGCATTCCTAAGATTGGTTGGTCTTTACGATCGTCTGTACAAACTTTGCACTTTGCGTTGTCTTCACGACCTTCTCTTGGGTATAAATAAATTATTTTACCGTATAATTTACCATCATGTTTATATAACTCAACAGTAGATTTCTTTTTGCCAGTTTTATCGTCAATCGTTGTCCATTTTCCAACACATGTAGCCTTGCTTTGCGAAAAGCCAATCGAATAGCACAGTGTTATAAATAAAATAAATAATGCGTTTTTCATATTTCTAAGTATTTAGTGTTCGTATAAAAATAGTTTTTTTTCTTTTACTCCAATAAAAATTGTGCCATTAATTGATTTTTATGATGTTCTTTTTTCTTTGACGCAGGCACTGAATAGGATTTTATTTGACTTTTGGTGTTTAAATAGGTTTTAAAAAATTAAATTTGTGCAACTAAAATATACACAATGGCTGATATACATACTTATGACTTTCAAGGAAAAAGAGCATTGATCCGTGTTGATTTCAATGTTCCATTAAACAAAGAAACATTTGAAGTAACAGATGATACACGTATTCGCGCTGCTGCTCCAACAATTAAACATGTATTGGAAAATGGTGGTAGCGTGGTGTTAATGTCTCACTTAGGTCGTCCAAATGGAGTCGAAGAAAAGTATTCTTTAAAACATATTGTAAAGAAGACATCCGAGGTTTTAGGAGTTCCAGTAAAGCTTGTTGATGACTGTATCAATGAGGCTTCACATGAGGCTAGCGCTAATTTAAAAGCTGGTGAGGTGTTGATGTTGGAAAACGTACGTTTCTACAAACAAGAAACTGCTGGAACAGAAAGTTTTGCTGAGGCACTTGCAAAACATGGAGATGTTTATATCAACGATGCTTTTGGTACAGCACATAGAGCACATGCTTCTACAACAATCGTGGCTAATTTCTTTCCAAATGACAAAATGTTTGGGTACTTAATTGAAGGAGAAATTAAGGCTGTAGATAAAGTATTGAACAGTACTGATAAGCCGTTGACAGCTATTGTTGGTGGTGCAAAAGTTTCATCTAAGATTACAATCATTGAGCGTTTACTTGAAAAGGTTGACAATTTGATTGTTGGAGGTGGAATGGCTTATACTTTTGTTAAAGCACAAGGTGGACAAGTTGGAAATTCATTGGTTGAAGATGATTACATCGAAACGGCTTTAAAAATTATCGCAAAAGCAAAAGAAAAGGGGGTAAACTTGTATATTCCTGTAGATACAATTATCGCAGATAAATTTGCGAATGTTGCAAATCGTCAAGAAGTGGCAATTAATGCGATTCCTGAAGGTTGGATGGGATTGGATACAGGTTCTCAAACTTCCAAGGATGTTGCAGAGATTATTACACAATCAAAGTTGATTTTGTGGAATGGACCAATGGGAGTTTTTGAGTTAGAAAACTTCCAAAAAGGTACTGTTGATGTCGCAAATGCAATTGTTGAGGCAACTAAAAACGGAGCATTCTCTTTAATTGGAGGGGGAGATTCTGTTGCTGCAATCAACCAATTTGGTTTAGCCGACAAGGTTTCATACGTATCAACAGGTGGTGGTGCGATGTTGGAATACTTGGAAGGAATCGAATTGCCAGGTATTAAAGCAATCAACCAATAAGCAAGTTTTAATTTCCTACGCTACGTTGATAAATCACAAAAAATGTTGTTAAAGCGATAGTATGCGTTTGGAAATTTTATATTTGAAACAAGAATGAAGGTAACAGAACACATTGCACAGGCGAAAGAAACGTTGTTTTCTTTTGAAATTTTGCCTCCGTTAAAAGGGAAAAGTATTCAATCAATCTATGATGGGATCGACCCGTTGATGGAGTTCAAACCTAAATTTGTGAACGTTACTTATCATCGCGAGGAATATGTTTATAAAGAGCATGATAATGGTTTGCTCGAAAAAATATCTGTAAGAAAACGTCCAGGAACGGTTGGAATTTGTGCTGCAATCATGAATAAATATCATGTGGATGCAGTTCCTCACTTAATCTGTGGTGGGTTTTCGAAAGAAGAAACAGAAAATGCATTAATCGATTTGCATTTTCTTGGTATTGATAATGTGTTGGCTTTGAGGGGAGATTCAATTAAGACTGAAACTTCCTTCAGACCGCACAAAAGTGGTCACGCTCATGCAGTTGAATTGATTCATCAAATTACGGACATGAATCATGGACATTACTTGGTTGATGATGTACATTTGGAACCAACTAAGTTTTGTATCGGTGCTGCGGGTTATCCTGAAAAGCATTTTGAAGCAATGAACATGGCGACAGATCTTGCATATTTGAAACAGAAAGTTGAAGCTGGTGCTTCATATATCGTCACTCAAATGTTTTTTGATAATCAAAAATATTTTGATTTTGTCGATGCTTGTCGTAATATTGGTATCCATGTGCCAATCATTCCAGGATTGAAACCAGTGAAGACGTTGAGTCACATTACTTTTTTGCCTAAATTCTTCAATATTGACTATCCAGAAGATTTGGCGCGAGAATTGTTGAAATGCAAAACAAATGAGGAGGTTGAAGCGTTGGGAGTTGAATGGGGAATTCAACAATCAAAGGAATTGAAATCAAAAGGAGTGCCTTGCATTCACTATTATACTATGTCTAATTCATCGCAAGTAAAAGCCATTGCGAAAGAAATTTTTTAAAATGAAGGGAATTATAGGAATCATCATGTTGTTGACTACTTTGACTACTTTTGGTCAATTGTCAAATTTGAAATTGAAAAATGTGGTAGTTATCGGTCAATTCGATAAAAATGAAGATCGTTATACGATTGAGAGTACAATGACATCGATTTTGAAAGATTTCAATATTCCGTCAACACCCTCAGTAAACTACGTAAAAACAGGTCAAAGCACGCAAGTGTTGCTAAGTGATTCTGTTCAAGCGATTCTCAAAGAGAAAGGATTTGACACGTATGTGGTGGTTTCTGTGCGAGGATATGATCGAAAATACAATGTGTCAACACAGCGATTAACGTTGAAAGAGAAATTGGAACAAGGAACAATCCGTGAGATTTATCGCAATGCAGCAGTTTCTGTTACTTTTGAATTCGCATTCTATAGAAATGGTGAATTGGTTGCAATTGATCATGTCAAATGCTCTAATATCTCGGATCGTGAGTCAACTCTTAAAAGATTCGTTAATAACGTTCAGAAGCGAATCCTGAAAAAGTGGAGATAATCATCGATTCAATAGTTTCGCTACATATTTCCCGATAATATCAAATTCGAGGTTGACTTTATCACCGACTTTTAGTTGATGAAAGTTTGTAAACTCGTATGTGTATGGAATGATACATACGGAGAATCTGTTTGTTTTGGAGTCAACAACCGTTAAACTTGTTCCGTTTACAGTAACTGAACCTTTTTCAACAGTTACATCGTTTGTCGCATATTCAAACGTAAATTTCCAACTTCCTTGTTGATCTTCAATCGCTGTACAGATTGCAGTTGTATCTACGTGTCCTTGTACGATGTGACCATCCAAGCGTCCGTTCATAACCATGCAACGCTCCAAGTTTACTTTCGTTCCAACAGTCCATTGTCCAAGGTTTGTTTTGTCCAACGTTTCTTTGATTGCTGTTACGACATACGATTTATCGTTGAGTTTTACCACAGTCAAGCAACAACCATTGTGGGCAACACTTTGATCGATTTTTAACTCATGTGTGAAGTCGGCTTCAATTTCAAAGTGCACATTTTCTTGCTCTTTTGTGATGTTTTTGACGATACCTAATTGCTCAACGATTCCTGTAAACATGTTTTGAATTTTGATACGACAAAGTTAGCTAAAATAATGGATAGTGAATTGTCTCAACTGCTCAAATAAAATTGTCTTTATAGAATAAAAACTAGCCAATAAAATTGCATCTTTGCAGTGTGATTTAAAACGCTGTTATGTCAAAACGAATTTTACTTTTAGGCTCTGGAGAATTAGGAAAAGAATTTGTAATTGCTTGTCAACGATTGGGACAGTATATCATTGCTTGTGATAGTTATGCTGGTGCTCCGGCAATGCAAGTTGCAGATGAGTTTGAAGTATTGGATATGTTGGATGGTGCTGCACTTGATCGTGTGGTAGCAAAACACAATCCAGATATCATCGTTCCAGAGATTGAAGCAATTCGTACAGAGCGTTTTTACGATTACGAAGCGAAGGGAATTCAAGTTGTTCCTTCTGCTAAGGCGGCAAACTTTACAATGAATCGTAAGGCAATTCGCGATTTGGCTGTTAAAGAAGTTGGTGTGAGAACTGCTAATTACCGTTATGCAACTTCTTATGAAGAATTGAAAAGTAGGGTAGAAGCGGTTGGCATTCCTTGTGTTGTGAAGCCGTTGATGTCTTCATCAGGAAAAGGTCAATCGGTGATTAAAGAGACAGCGGATATCGAAAAAGCGTGGAACTATGCAATGGAAGGTTCTCGTGGTGATTTGATGGAAGTAATTGTTGAAGGATTTGTAGATTTTGATTACGAAATAACCTTGTTGACAGTGACGCAACATTCTGGTGAAACGTTATTTTGTGCGCCAATCGGTCACAGGCAAGAACGTGGAGATTATCAAGAAAGTTGGCAACCGATGCCGATGGATCCAGCACATTTGAAAGAAGCACAAGAAATGGCTGCTGCGGTAACAAAAGCATTAGGAGGAAGTGGAATTTGGGGAGTTGAATTTTTCATTTGCAAAGATGGAGCTGTTTTCTCTGAATTGTCACCTCGTCCGCATGATACAGGAATGGTAACCTTGGCGGGAACACAAAATTTTAATGAGTTTGAATTACATGCTCGTGCCGTACTAGGTTTGCCTATTCCGTCTATTGAATTGTTAAAAAATGGAGCGAGTGCTGTTGTATTGGCTTCTCAAAATAGTGATAATCCACAAATTGTTGGTTTAGAAAAAGCTGCTTCATTCCCGAGAACAGATTTTAAAATCTTTGGAAAACCAACTTCTCGTCCTTATCGTAGAATGGGGGTAGGATTGGCTTATGGCAATGAAGATGTAAAAGCATTAGTTGAAAAGGCAAAAGAAGTTGCAGCTTGTATCGAAGTGAAATAGGTCCAATTATTCTGATTTAGCTTGCTGAGACTGCGCGTGAATGGCTTTGAGTTTCTCTTTACGAAGCAATTCAGCTTCTAATTTGCGTTTCTTTTTGTTGTCAACCTGTTTTTTGTGTTCCAAGCGATTGGTTTCATTTCTTCGTCCCATGGAATCTACATTTGGTTATAAGCATCAATTGCTTTTCTGACAGAACCATGTGTTTTTAACAGTTCGTTCGCTGTTTCATAGTCAACGGAGATTTGCGACATAATCATACGCGTTCCACGATCTACCAATTTGTTGTTGCTCAATTGCAT
>DATGOZ010000161.1:0-5114 GCA_035305395.1 Taishania sp.
CCACCAGTTGTTGGATTTGTTAACAAGGAAATATATGGCAACTTCGCTTCAGCCAATTGACCTAATTTACCCGACACTTTAGCCATTTGCATCAGTGAAAAACCAGCTTCCATCATACGAGCACCTCCAGATTTAGAGATAATCATAAATGGTGCTTTAATCTTGATTGCATGATCAATTGCTCTAGCGATTTTTTCTCCCATTACAGATCCTAAAGAACCTCCAATGAAGTCAAAATCCATACAAGCGATTACAAAGTCATGTCCCTCCAATTTACCTACTGCAGTACGAATTGCATCATGTAAGCCCGTATTTTTGATAGTTGCTTTAACACGATCTTTGTACTTTTTGGTATCTTCAAAATTAAGTGGGTCTCCCGACTCTAATTTCGCATCTAATTCTTTATACTTTCCTTCATCAAAAATAATTTGGAAGTATTCTTCAGAACCAATGCGCCCGTGGTGAGAACAACGATCACAAACCCAGTACAATTTTTGAATTTCTTGCAAAGTAAACACCGTTTTACACTTGTCACACTTGTGCCACAAACCTTCTGGTGTTTCTTTTTTTTCTTTTGTTGAAGTAGTGATCCCCTCCTTAACTCTCTTAAACCAATTACTACCCATATTATTCATTTATCAATACACTAAATTAAGCTATTATAGCGTATTTACATTATATAAATCGGCAAATGCCTGTTCTAATCTTTTAATAAAAGTCAACTCACCTTCTCTAACCCACTTTCTTGGGTCATAGAATTTCTTATTTGGCTTGTCCTCTCCTTCAGGGTTACCAATTTGAGTTTTCAAATACTCAATATTTGAAGTAATGTAATCTCTTACCCCTTCCGTAAATGCAAATTGTAAGTCTGTATCAATATTCATTTTTACAACACCGTACGAAATAGCTTCTCTGATTTCTTCCAATGTTGATCCAGAACCTCCATGGAATACGAAATTCACTGGATTAGGCGCTGTATTGAATTTTTGTTGTACATATTCTTGAGAATTCTTCAAAATTTTTGGAGTTAATACCACATTTCCTGGTTTGTAAACCCCATGAACGTTACCAAAAGCTGCAGCGATTGTAAAACGGTCGCTCACTTTCATCAACTCCTCATAAGCGTATGCTACTTCCTCAGGTTGCGTATACAACTTAGAACTATCTACATTTGAATTGTCAACTCCATCCTCTTCACCACCTGTAATACCTAACTCAATTTCTAGTGTCATTCCAATTTTTGACATGCGCTCTAAGTATTTTTTACAGAGCTCGATGTTTTCTGTTAATGGTTCTTCTGACAAGTCAATCATGTGAGAAGAATACAATGTTTTTCCTGTTTCTTTATAAAACTTTTCATTTGCATCCATCAACCCATCGATCCATGGCAACAAGTTCTTAGCACAGTGGTCTGTATGAAGAATAACTGTAGCTCCATATAATTCCGCTAATTCATGAATGTGTTTTGCACCAGCAATAGATCCAGCAATAGCAGCTCTTTCGTTATCATTTTTCAATCCCTTTCCAGCAAAAAATTGTCCTCCTCCATTTGAGAATTGAATAATTACTGGTGAATTTAATTTTGCAGCTGTTTCCATAACTGCATTTACCGTACTAGAGCTAGTAACATTCACCGCTGGCAAGGCAAATCCTTTTTGCTTTGCATATTGAAAAATCTTCTGTACTTCGTCGCCTGTTGCAACGCCTGGTTTGATATCGTGATTCATAAATGTAAAGTAAAGATGGTAACAAAGATAAAAAGATAATTCATTTTGAAATAAATTATCTTTTTACCTTTTATCATTGTTAGCAAAAAACGATTGATTATTTATTATCCAAAGATCCGAAAACTTTTTTAAGTAAATCTGTTACACGAGCAGCAGCATTTTCACGGATTTTATTTTCTTCTTTCTCTACCATTTTAAACAATCCATCCATTGCCAGTTGGGTAACATACTGATTCAAATCTGTATTGACTTGATTCCAACCAGAAAATACAGCAACTTGATTATACTTTGTTGTTATTGGAGACCAATATTCAGTCAATTTAACTTTCTCAATTGCTTCTTTTACTTTTGGTGCAAACGCAGCAATTAATTGCTGAGAAGTGTGATCTTTCAAATATCTTGTAGCAGCACCGTTTCCTCCTTTCAACACTGCAAAACCATCTTGTAAAGACATTCCTGTAATTGCATCTTTAAAAATAGGTAATGCTTCTTTTGCCGCTTCTTCAGCAGCTCTATTCAACGTTGTTTCAAATTTCTCAACTTGTCCTGCCATTCCCCATTCAATTGCCTTCTCTCTTACTTTAATAGCATCTTGAGGGAATGGTAAGCGAATTTCATCATTTTTCAGAAAACCATCAGTTACAGCAGTTAAGTTCACCGAGTTTTTGATACCAACATTAAGCGCTTCTTTCAATCCACCAACAACCTCTTCATTCGTCAAAGCTGTATTGCCAGAAACGGAACCGCTATTAACAATAGTACTGGCTACACTTTCAAGTGTATCACAAGAACTTAAAAACAAACAAGCTCCAATAGAAGCTGTCAAAATAAATTTAGTCATAAATATTGTTTTAATTATACAAGATACTAAAAAGCAAATTTAATACCATTTTTCAGTTTTTCGACTAAATAGAAAAGAAAAAGGAGCTAGTGAAACTAACTCCTTCCCTCAATTATTTTATGACATTTATGAATCCACTAAACTCATTTTTGCCATCATCATTTTTATTTTTCAGAGATGCTCTCCAACTATAAGTTCCCGATTGTACAATCTGGCCATTATATGTACCATCCCATCCAATGTTTGGATCATGAGATTCCCAAATCATTTCTCCCCAACGGTTATAAATTTGAAGACTAAATCCTCCATAAATATCTCCTCCTTTCACAAAGATTTTCCATGTTTGATTAAACTCATCACCATCAGGAGTAAATGTATTTGGAGCATACAATACGATTGCATCTTCAACAATCACATCCAATGTCATCGTATCAACACATCCTTCCTGTGAAGTCACAATCAACGTCACTGGGTAAGTTCCTTCAACTCCTTCAGGGAAATTTAACTTCGGATTTGTCAAATTACTATATGAAGGAGTAGAATATGGTGAATACCAATCCCATTGTACTACGTCACTTGAAGACATATTTTGTGCAGATACATTTGTTTCAAAGATTGTTGTAGGGTTTGGTGCTATATAAAAATTAGCTGTTGGCAATGGAGTTACCGTCAACAAACCTGGGAAAAATGCTTCATATGCACATCCGTAAATTGAAGTATTAATCATTGTGACATCGTACACACCTGGTACATTGTAAACAATTGTAACATCTTCACCATTATTTACGATTGCATTAGTGTTGTTACCAAAATCATAATAAGTTGTCAATACCTCTCCTACATTCGGAGATACATTCGACAATGTAAACTCACCTGGAACACAGTCAACATAGTAAGGAGCGAATACTTGTGGGGTAATAGGCTCTGGAAATGTAATGATTACACATGAGTCTGTCATTGGAGAACCACAAACCTCTCTCAATTCTAAACAATAAACTGTATTTGTAAATTCTGGATCTACCATAACTGAATTCGTATTGCTAATTACAGTATTTCCTTGTTTCCAAGTATAGATGTACTCTGAAGACCCTCCAATTCCGGCACCAGTCAACAAAATACTATCCTCAGGACAAATTTGAGTATTTGGTGTAATCACATTTATCGCTAATGGATCCGGTTCAGTAATTTCATGTGTTAATGTCACAGAACAATTTTTCGAGTCTGTTACAACAATTGTATGCGTTCCAGCAAACAAATCATTTGCGGAATTCGAAGTAGATGAAGACTGACTCCATTGATAAGTATATGGTGCCGTACCTCCAGATGTTGCTATATTAATAACGCCATCGTTTTTGCTATTACAGGTAACATTTGAAAAAGAATTCACTGAAGCATTTAATCCTGGTACTTCCGTCACTGTCACTGTCACATTGTTAGAACAACCAACAGAATTTGTTACAACACATGTATACGTTCCTGCAGCTAAGCCTGTTGCTGTTGCTGTTGTTTGAGCATTTGGATCATTCCACTGGTAAGATAATGTTCCAACAACAGGAGTAACTTGAGCTGTTGCTGTACCATCATTTCCTCCTGGACAAGAAACTTGCGTCATTTGAGAGGAACTATTAATAGTACCAAATCCAACTGTAACAGTTGTTGAACCTACACATCCATTTTCTAATGTAATAGTACAAGTATATGTACCTGGGGCAAGTCCTGTTGCTGTTGCTGTTGTTTGGTTCAAGGGATCATTCCATGAAAAACTCTCAATTGGCACCGTTGTACCCGATGGTGAACCTGGATATGTTGCTGTTGCTGTACCATTATTTCCTGTACTACAAGAAGCTGGTGTTGACGTTGAAGTAAATGTTGGCGCAATATTTCCGACAGTTACTGTAGCAACTGCAGGAGACTCACATTCTGGAGAGTTTACTGTAACAGTATAGGTACCTGCTACCAAATCTGTTACTGTTTCAGTACTTGGATTACCTGGCAAATCCCAACTGATTGTGTATGGAGGCTCTATTCCAACAGGTGTCACTGTCGCAGTCCCTACTCCCAAACCACATTCATCTGGCGTAGAAGTTACAGTAGCTGAACAAGGGAACAAAATATCACAATTCGTAGCACCAGTAGACCCACCATCATTCGGTGAATATGTCCCTTCACTTCCATTATAATTCGTTACCAGCATGACATAAATCTGTCCAGGTTGTACATTATTTACATTCACTTCCTCTTGATAACTTGCTGAATAAGAACAATCCACTGGTGTTGTATTTGGCCCAATTGTACTACACCCTTGAGCAAGTGATGTATATGGTCCATAGATTGCAAAATCTACATCTATCCCTGAACCATTCATGTTGTGCTGAGTTAAATCAATAATGATATTACCTTCTTCTGCAATTTCCATGTACATCCACATCGAATTTGGAGTAGTGTACAAACATGCGTACTGCTCCAAGCTCGGACCATTATTACCTGCATAAGCATTACAATAAGTAACATCTGTCATTCCTGTACAGAAAGGCTGCGCACTAAGA
>DATGOZ010000162.1:0-6159 GCA_035305395.1 Taishania sp.
TCACCTTATTGATAAAAAATAAAACGCATCATACAAATAGGAATCCAAGAAAGTACAACTAAAATAGCTCTCTGTTTTCATGATTTTAGAAATATCTATGTTAAATTTGATAGAACCATCATTTGAATGCAAACATCAAAACTCAATACGCGAAATGAAAAATTTTACTTTAATTCTCCTTATCTCTTTGGTTTATAACTTTACTTTCTCTCAAGAAACGTCAGGTAAGGACAAAACAATTCCATCTGTTCAATTGAAAGATATGAACGGAAAACTGATTAATACTGCAGAATTAGCAGCTGATGGACCTGTAATCATCAGCTTTTGGGCAACATGGTGTTCACCATGTAAAAGAGAATTAAATACAATTCAAGATCTTTATACAGATTGGCAAGAAGAATTTGGAGTGAAATTAGTTGCTGTTTCAATTGATGACGAAAAAACTAAAAACTCTGTCCCTGTTTATGTGAACGGTCGTGGATGGGAATACATTGTGCTAATGGATCCAAATAGTGATTTCAGAAGAGCAATGGGAGTCAACAATGTACCTCATACCTTTTTGGTTGACAAAAACGGTGTAATCGTTTATTCACACAACAATTATGCTCCAGGTGACGAAGATTTGCTTTATAAGGAATTAAGTAAACTTCCAAAGTAATACAATAGAAGATTTACTTACTTCTCATGAAAAAGATTATTACAGCATTTCTTTGTTCAATTGCTACAATTAGTGCATTTTCTCAATTTGAAAGAGGAAACTTTACAGGAAACATTGAAAGTACTTTTCAATACTTGAACAACGATTCAATTATTGGTGCAACTCAACCAACCTCTAAGGGATTACTTAATTCCTACATGAACGTCTATTACACCAATGGAAATTTTCGAGGTGGACTGCGTTTCGAATCCTATTTACCTCGAATTCAAGGTTACCCAACGGCTTTTGAAGGTACTGGATTGGGGATGCGCTATATCGGATACGGGAATAAATTCATCGATGTTACAGCTGGAAATTTTTACGAACAATTTGGTAGTGGTTTATCCCTAAGAGCTTATGAAGATCGCGCTTTGGGGTATGATAATATGTTAGACGGTGTTCGCTTGAAGTTAACTCCATACAGAGGAATAACTCTGAAAGGTGTTTATGGATTACAACGTTTGGCATTCAGAAGTGGTATCAAACATGCTGACGGAATTGTTCGTGGTGGAGATGCAGAAATCAACATCAACCAAGTTTTTGAGAAATTACAAGATAAATCATTAGAAATTGTTATCGGAGGTTCATTCGTGAGTAAATTTCAAGAAGATAATGATGACATCTTAGTCTTACCACAAAACACAGCGACATACGGTGGTAGATTAGGCTTAAGATACAAAGGATTTACCCTTGATGGAGAACATGTTGAAAAAGGGCAAGACCCTTCGCAAGACAATGGTTACATTTACAACAAAGGATTTGCAACTGTTATCAATGCTGGATACACTCGCAAAGGATTTGGCATTTTGTTATCTGCAAAATCAGTCGACAACATGAGCTTTAGATCCGATAGAACAAAGGTGATGCAAGATGTTTTAATCAACTACTTGCCTGCACTCACAAAAACACATACTTACAACTTAGTTACTTCACTCTACCCTTACGCAACACAACCAACCGGAGAAGTCGCATTCCAAGGTGAGATAATGTACACATTTCAGAAAGGAACAAAATTGGGAGGAAAATATGGTACTACATTAAATGTAAACGCATCTACAGCATTCCAACCTAAACGCACAGACAATCCTAATTACGCAACTGACTCAACTGGAATCTTGTATAGCACAAAACCATTCAATATGAGTGATTCGATGTATTGGTTAGACATTAATACAAGTATTTCGAAGAAATTTACAAAAAACTTTAGCGGAATCCTCAGCTATTATCACATTGTATTAAACAACAATGTTGCTGCGGTAACAAAGCAACCAGGAAACATTTCCTCTCATACTATTGTACTCGATTTAAGCTACAAGTTTAAAAATCGTTCGTCGTTGAGAACAGAACTTCAATGGATGTTAGTTAATCGAGTTGACTCACTAAATAACCGTGTGAAGTATAACGCTCCAGGAGCACACGCAACAGATCAAGGAGACTGGGCAACAATCTTATTGGAATACACAATTAATTCCAACTGGATGATTAGTGTCATGGATCAATACAACTATGGTCACTACGACAAAGCAAAAAGAGCGCATCATCCTTATTTCACAGTGGGATATATCCAAGGAGCAACTCGAATCATGGCATCTTATGGTCGTCAAAGAGCTGGTATGTTCTGCGTCGGAGGGGTATGTAGATATGTTCCTGCATCAAATGGTCTTACACTTACAGTTACACATAGTTTCTAAAAATGAAGAATTTACGTAAATACATCGGTGGATTAGTTGTTGCAGTGTTACTTTTTGGATGCGACAAGGTTGATAACATTTACCACAAGAGCACTTATTCAACAGAATTGAATACAGCCCTGTATCCTGGAGATTGGCAGGATTATCTCGGTCAGGAATGGCCAAATTTTGACACAATAACAGCATCTACACAACGTAATGTCTTAATTGATGATTTTACTGGACACAACTGTCAGTATTGCCCCACCGCAGCAACAGTCGCTCATGGTATCCATAATCAATATCCAGCACGTGTTTTCGTTAGTTCAGTCCACTCGTCCCCCACAGGAATAACAGGATTTCAAGCAGTAAATGCACAATATCCTGTAGATTTCACCAATGCACAAGGACTTGAATTGGGTCAATATTTCGGAGCCATTCCCACAACAGGGTTCAACGGAAATCCTAGTGTTGGATGCAACCGCATTGTTGTGCAAGGAGGAACAGAATTCTTCTATCCTGCTGGAATTTTAGCGAACCAAGTAAACCAGGCCTTAAATTCATCTCTAAAAATTGCATTGAAAGCTCATGTCAACTATTACAATGACACAAAGGGAGCTTTTGTTCATACTGAAGTTGAAATTCTTGATCCAGCTCTAACCAATCTAGGAATGAATGTTGTGATTCAACAGGACAGTTTAATTGCCCCTCAAAACGTAAATGGTACATACACCCCTGATTATATACACAGAGATATTCACAGAGGTCATATAACAAATAACTTATGGGGCAGAACATTATCTGACGACTTGAAAAAAGAGAATGGGAAATACTATTTAGACTACAGCTTTGTCGTTCCTGATGAATTAACTTTATCTGGGAGTTCTCAATTCAATGCAAACAACATGCACCTTTTAATTTACGTATACGACAAATCAACGTTTGAAATTTATCAAGTAGTTAAACAGCAATTCAACTAACAAGGCTATTTACAACTCGATATAAAATCGTGAATTAAGTAAGCTAGTGTTTTACCAACAAACTTTTCCTCAATTTCATTTTGCGGAGCTGCTTCTGGCAAATGCAAATAAGCCATTTTACGTTTTGAACTTGCTAATTTCATCAAGTACAATCTTGCGTACTCAACAGTAATCCCACTTGGCGTATAAGCCGATGAAGGCATATCTTTAATGGAATCCATATCTAATTCTACCCCCAAGTAATCATCACTTCGAATAATGATTGTCTGAAGATCCGCCTCCATTTTTGAAGGCATTTTCATGTATTCTTCAAAGTAAGAATAATAAAAACCTTGTTCATTCAGATATTTGAGCATGTTCTCACTATTGTATGCACCATGCAAACCTAACACACTATAGAAAGAAAGATATTCTTTTTCACGTGCATATGAGAACGGATTTCCACTATGTCTTCCTTCCATTCGGCGACAATCAGCATGTGGGTCACAATTAACAACTTCCAACGCTTGTCCTTTCGCAATATTAAATGCCGCAATAAGTGGATAAGCATTATTATGACCACCACCCACAACAATTGGAATTTGATTGTTTTTGAAAATCGGAACCAATAAGTCAATTAAAAATTGATCCAGTTCTTCAACCAATTCACGCCCCTGTTCAACATTCTTGAATTCACATAATTGCTTGATTGTTCCTGCGCAGGTAATATTTTCTACCTTCAATCTTCTGTTCGACTGCATATTCAAGAAACGAGTCAACATCGCTTTAAATGCATTTTTAGCACCCGGATTTCCCAAGTTTGCTTGCGGTCCAATATCCTCTTCAACCCCGATTAACACATATTTATGAGTTGTTGAAAAACCAGCATTAACAACATCACCAACTTTCGTTTCCCCATCTCGCGAGTTAGTTAGTTGACGCAATTCTACTTTTTCAAATGTATGCAGGCTAAAATTTTTACTTTCCATCGATATATTGATTGATTAGTTTTAGAAAATTTTCAGGAGCTTTTGTTGGTCGCTTCGTTTCAGAACGAACAAAAACCAAAGTTGTCATGGCAGTTACCACCAATTGTCCCTGTTCATTGTTAATCTGATACGAAAAGGATAATTTAGCTCCTTGCAATTTCTCAATCGTTGTAGTCACAGTCAACTCTTCATCATACGTTGCAGGAACATAGTATTTCACAGAAAAGTCAATTACTGGCAACATAATTCCGGCCTCTTCAAGCTCTCTATAACTCATCCCAAGTGAGCGCATCGCTTCTACACGACCTACTTCAAAATATTGAGCATAGTTGCCATAATAGCAGTACCCCATTTGATCAGTCTCAGCGTATCTTACGCGTAGCTTAGTTTGATTTGAAAATTGAATTTGCATGAATAATAAAATTACTTTCAAGTTTAAGGAAGAAATTAACATCATATACTTGAAAAAAAGTTATATTTGAAAAAACAATTGTTAATAATGTAACCAGCTACTTTCATGAAACTAAATTCCATTTTTACACCATTTCACATTTTATATCAGAACATGAGCTGTTTACAACCTTTAACTACTCAACTTTTTCTTTTTGAAGTAAAAAAAATGAAAAAGTCAATAGCATTTCGACTTTTTTTATAACTTTTTTATGTGAATATTTGTCAAGTCAAAAAACTAATCAATCATACTAATGATTTGACCGACAATAGATAGAAATATTTGTTTAACCATAACTAACTAAAAAGACTTAATGAGCAACGCACACATAGGCATATGGGATTCATGTTTGAAAGTAATTAAAGACAACGTTTCTTTACAAGCTTTTAAAACATGGTTCGAACCTATCATTCCCGTAAAACTGGAAGAAAATGTCTTAACAATTCAAGTTCCGTCTCATTTCTTCTATGAGTGGTTAGAAGAAAACTACATTACTTTGTTGAAAAAAGTGATTAAGAAGGAATTAGGGACAGAAGGAAGACTTGAGTACAGTATTATTATGGAAAATAATTCCACAAATAGTACTCCTTATACAGTTAAGTTGCCTGCATTGAATAAAAAATCTTTGAAGAATGTTCCTATTTCAATGCCGTTGAATTTGGATGAGAAGCAAATTCGCAACCCATTTATTATACCAGGATTAAAAAAGGTTCATGTTGAATCGAACTTAAATCCTTCTTATTCTTTCGAGAACTTTGTAGAAGGAGACTGCAATCGTTTGGCTCGTGCATCTGGTTACGCTGTAGCAAACAAACCAGGAGGAACTGCATTTAACCCCTTGTTAATTTATGGAGGTGTAGGACTTGGAAAAACACATTTAGCACACGCAATTGGTATTGAAATCAAAAACCAATTTCCAAATAAAACTGTACTTTACGTAGGATCTGAAAAATTTGCTCACCAATTTATTGAAGCAATCAGAAATCATACGACAAATGACTTTATTCATTTCTATCAAATGATTGACGTCTTGATAATTGACGACGTACAATTCTTTGCCGGAAAAGAAAAAACACAAGATGTATTCTTTCACATCTTCAATCACCTGCACCAAAATGGCAAGCAGATTATTTTGACATCTGACAAGCCACCAGTGGAAATGCAAGGAATGGAGCAACGTTTATTATCTCGTTTCAAATGGGGATTATCAGCTGATTTAGGTACACCTGATTTAGAAACTAGAATCGCCATTCTTGAAAATAAGATGTATGGTAACGGAATTGAATTACCTAAAGATGTTGTTGAATACTTAGCATACTCTATCAACACGAACGTTCGTGAAATGGAAGGTGCTCTTAATACACTATTAGCTCAAGCTTCTTTGAACAAAAAA
>DATGOZ010000163.1:0-7297 GCA_035305395.1 Taishania sp.
GAAATTTGTTTCGTTGAATTATGTATCAATAGAATGTTGACCTAAAAATGAATTACTTCAAGTAACCTCATAGCTAAAATTATTTTACAAGTTACATGCTGGGAATTGAATAATTGTCTTAAAATCACTTATTTCTTAATTATTTACCTAATTTTATTTTGTTAGCTTCTTTACACTAGAGAATAGGGCATTTTCTTACATGCCATTTAGATTAAGTCGGCCAAATATAGTATGTTTCAACTAGCTTGTTATAGGGTGTTGTATATTGCACAAATTCAAAAAATGTAAACACTTTTTAAAAATTATGGTAATATACTAACGGAAAATCTACTTTAGGTAGGTATCAACTAATTTCCTATCTTTGTGCTTTAAATTCTGCTCGAGATGAACACAAAAGGAACCGGTAGAGGTAAATCCTCAAACACTGGAAAAACAAGAAAAACAACTGGTGCGTCTAAATCCAGTTCAAAGAAAGTAAGTGTTACTAAGACAACACAATCAAAAAGTACAAAACCTGCGTCTGGTTTGACGAAAAAAGCGATCAAAGCGAAAAGTAGGTACATCGATTTCAAGGAAAAACAAAAGAAAGGTGATCCACTACCAACATTTAACGAAAATGCAGTACGATTAAACAAATTCTTATCGAATGCGGGAATTTGCTCGCGAAGAGAAGCTGACGTATTAATTGCAACAGGTGTTGTTTCTGTTAACGGTGAAATTGTTACTGAATTAGGTTACAAAATAGGACCGACTGATGTTGTAAAATATGACGGTCATACAATTCGGGCTGAAGTTAAACGTTATGTTTTATTAAATAAACCAAAAGGATTTATCACATCTTCGGATGATCCTTATGGACGTAAAACGGTGATGTCGCTCGTGAAAACTGCGTGCAAAGAACGAGTATATCCGATTGGAAGATTGGATAAAGATACAACTGGTTTATTGTTATTTACCAATGATGGAGATATGGCAAAGAAGTTGACTCATCCAAGACATCGTGCAACACAATTGTATGATGTTGAGTTAAATAAGCCATTTGACGTGGAATTGGCAGATAAATTGTTGAAAGGAATTGAGTTGGAAGATGGTACTTCTCGATTCGAAAAAGTTGAATTTGTAAAAGGATCTCCAAGACAACTTGGAGTGGAGGTGAAAGGAGGAAAAAATCAAATTGTTCGTAGAACGTTTGAAGCACTAGGATATGAAGTTGTTAAGTTGGATCGTGTGACTTTCGCTGGTTTAACGAAAAAAGATCTTCCGCGTGGTTATTTCCGTCACCTTACAGAAAAAGAGGTAGCATTTTTAAAGATGTCGTAATGAAACATATTTTTTCCTTTTTAGTGATCTTGGTACTAACTACGCCAGTTGTAGCACAAAAAAAGAAATTTGCTAACAAGAAAGAAGCAGATGGGAAGGGAACTTTATTCTTGTATTGGGGGTACAATCGTTCTTTTTACACGAAGAGTGCGTTGAACTTTCAGGGTGAAGGGTACAACTTTACGATGGCAAATGCTAAAGCACACGATAATCCATCAAAATTCGGATGGCATTACTTTGATCCAAAGAAACTCACAATTCCTCAGTTTAACGTCCGTGTGGGATATTACTTCAAAAATAACTGGGCGTTATCTTTTGGATACGACCACATGAAGTACATTTTTGCGGATAGAAATCAAGTGAAATTGTCGGGACATATCAATCCAGGAGTTGATCCTGTGACTCATTTGTCGGGTGATTACGATGAGGTGGATTATACAACAGATCGTAATACGTTTCACTACGAAAATTCAGACGGTTTGAATTATTTGCGATTTGAATTGACTCGTTCTAAGCAGTGGTATGAGACTAAAAGTGGTTGGTTTGGATTCACAACAAATGCAGGAGTTTCTGCAGGTGCAATTCTTTCGTTTAACGATTTTCGTTTTGCTGGAGAAAATGATATGCGTACGATCTCACTTTCAGGATACGGAATTTCTGCACATCTAGGTTTGCGTTTTGAATTCTTTCAACACGTTTTCTTGCAAGCAAACTATGGAGGTGGATTTTTACACCAAGTTCATGTAAAAACCAGACCAAGTGATTTGACTGCTTTTGCTCGACAAAAGTTTGGTTACATGGAAATGAATGCAGTTTTAGGTGCAATGTTCTATATCCGAACAAAAAATAATTGTAATTCTTGCCCGACGTGGTAGAAAGATTTTTTTATTCAAGGAAGGCTCTAGTTAACTAGGGCCTTTTTGTTTATAATGCTGTAGCAACCAATTAACAAGTTTTTTTGCCGATAAACATAAATAGTTAGTGATCAACGCAACGGTGAGTATGCTTTTGTCTCGCTAAAATAAAACGCTAACATTAGGATTAGCTACTATAATTCTCAGACTTGAACTTGATTTTTAAAATTTTAAGTTTTTATGTTTACATTAGTCACCTCCCTTAATCCCTTCTCAAGGAGGGAGACGGATCTAATTCTCAAATAGGATTTAAAACTTCCCTCCTCGAGGAGGGACCGAGGGAGGTGACGCTCTCCAATCGAAATAACGAAATAATATTTAACAAAAAAAGCATCGCCCCTTTTGGGTTGATGCTTTTATCAGAGTGGAGTCGGAGGGGTTCGAACCCTCGTCCAAACAAAGAACTTCCAAGCTTTCTACATGCTTAGTTCCTTATTAATTTTCGACCTTGGTACGGAAAGGAACACCCAAACCAAAGCTTAACCTCTAAAAATCTCACACCGCCTCTGAGGTAAATTTGGTGCCAGTCTGAAAGTTTGAACCTCCTGAATCCCTGCTTAACAGACAGAAGCGTGGGAGAAGGTACTTGTCCGGCCTACTGTGCTTCAGCTGGATTAAGCTCTATTAACATTCCGTTAATTAAGCAGCAAGTGCGTATGACGTGTTGTCATTTATTGTTTGAGACATGGGATTTACGAGCCACACCACAACGCTCGACATGCTTACACTCAGTCGTCGCTTTTGCTGTCAAATCCAATACGACCCCTTGTGTTTGTTGCAAAGTTATGAAATATCGCGGTTACTTGCGAAGTTTTAAGAATTATTTACGTTTTATTTAACGAGTTAAATTCGATAATGGATTAGATTTATATTAATTTTGCCCTATGAAAAAACGTGTTTTCTTCTTGTTAATTGTGATTTGTCTTGTAGCTGTTGATTTAGCATACGGACAGGGTTGTTCTCAGTGTAAATTGGTGTCAGAGCAATCAACTGAAGCTGGTGAAGCTTCTTTTGCAACAAATATCAACAAAGGAATTCTGTTGTTGATGTCCATGCCATACATCATCTTGTTGATCGCATTCAGAAAGCGTATCATTCGTTTCTTCAAAGGACGTATCAATCCAGAACCAAATTCTGCAAAATAACTTTAAACTATGAAATATTTGGTTGTCGGATTGGGAAATCCTGGAGAAAAGTATGCTGAAACACGACATAATATCGGGTTCAAAGTGTTAGATGCTTTCGCAAAGGAGCAAGGTGGTAGTTTCAAACTGGATAAACATGCTGAAGTTTCACAAGTGAAATTTAAAGGAAGAACAATTGTGCTTGTGAAACCAACTACCTATATGAATCTTTCAGGAAAGGCAGTCAATTATTGGATGCAAGCTGAAAAAATTCCAGTTGAGAATATTTTAGTAATTACTGACGACATTGCACTACCCTTTGGTAAATTACGCATGAAAGGGAAGGGAAGCGATGGTGGTCACAATGGTTTGAAAGATATTCAAGCTGTATTGAAAACACAAGATTACGCACGACTGCGTTTTGGAGTAGGAAGCGATTTTCATAAAGGACAACAAGCAGATTATGTGCTAGGAGAATGGTCGTCAGAAGAAAAACAGACAATTGACGAGCGCATCAAAATTGCGACTGAATTCATAAAAGGATTTACGACGATTGGCTTGCAATTGACAATGACGAATTGGAATAATAAGTAGGGGCGAATTACTATTCACCCGTTATAAATTACATTTTGGAAATTGCAAATTAGCTGTACTGCTGACTACGGCGGTGCGGTAAAATATATTAGAAAATTGCAGGTTGTATTATCAAAACAAAAAGGTCGATTCTTTCGAACCAACCTTTCATTCAGTATTCTTAATTCTTAATTCAGTATTCTTAATTCAGTATTCTTAATTCTACTTACTTCTTCTTTGGTGCTGCTTTTTTCTTTGGAGTAGTCTTCGCTTTAGCTTTCCCTTTCGGTTTGTCTTGCGATTGCATGATTTCTAAGCATTCCTCATAAGTTAATTTTTCAGCTTCCGTACCTTTGGGTAGTTTATAATTGTTTTTACCAACTTTTAAATAAGCGCCCCAACGACCATTTAACAATTGCATATTCTCATCTTCAACAAATGTTTTGATGATTTTGTTTGCATCAGCTTCTTGTTTTTCCTTGATGATTTCAACAGCTCTTTCGTATGTTACTGTCATTGGGTCTTCACCTTTTGGAATCGAAGCAAATACTTTTCCATGTTGAATATAAGGACCAAAACGACCTACATTTGCTTTAACAACTTGACCTTCATACTCGCCCAATGTTCTTGGTAATTTGAATAAATCAAGAGCTTCTTCCAATGTAATAGAGTGAATAGATTGTTCACCTCGTAATGAAGCAAAAACAGGTTTTTCACCATCTGTTTGTTCGTCTCCAATTTGAATCATCGGACCAAAACGCCCAATACGCGCAATGATTTTCTTACCAGTTTCAGGGTGTACTCCAATTTCTCGTTCTCCCGTCGCACGTTCTGAATGTTCTAATGTATTTTCAACATTTGCATGGAAAGGATTGTAGAAATCGTGAATCATTTTAGTCCATTCAACCAATCCTTGTGCAATCTTGTCAAATTGTTCTTCTACTTCAGCTGTGAAGTGATAGTCCATGATTTGACCAAAATGTTCTTCTAAGAAATCTGTTACCACGGTTCCAATATCCGTAGGTGACAATTTATTTTTATCTCGTCCTGTTATCTCTGTTTTTTCAACCGAGGTAATCGAACCATTTTTAAGTTCATAAACCGTGTATTTGCGTTCTTCACCTTCACGCTCACGTTTTTCAACATATCCTCTCTTTTGGATTGTAGAAATTGTTGGAGCATAGGTAGAAGGACGTCCAATTCCAAGTTCCTCTAATTTTTTTACCAATGAAGCTTCTACATATCGTGCAGGTGGACGTGTGAAGCGCTGCGTAGCAATGATAGCATCTGTTTTCAAAGCTTCTCCAACCTCTACCGCTGGAAGCAATCCTTCTGTTTGGTCATCTTCATCCTCATCGTCGATTGAAGATTCAATATAAACACGCAAGAATCCATCAAATTTGATTACTTCTCCTTTTGCTGAAAAATGTTTGTCAATTCCATCAGCTTCAATTGTGATTGTTGTTCTTTCCAATTCAGCTTGACTCATTTGAGAAGCGATTGAACGTTTCCAAATCAAATCATATAAGCGATCTTCATCTCTACCCATGTCGATTGAATGCTGAGAGAAGTCTGTTGGTCTGATTGCTTCGTGAGCTTCTTGTGCTCCTGAAGTTTTCGTTTTATAGTTTGTTGGATTTGAATATTCAGATCCATAGCTTTTTAAAATTTCAGCTTTAGCACCATTGATTGCTGTGTCGGATAAGTTTACAGAGTCTGTTCTCATGTATGTAATGTATCCAGATTCGTACAGACGTTGTGCTACTGACATAGTTCTAGAAACGGAAAATCCTAACTTCAAACTGGCTTCTTGTTGCAAAGTCGAAGTTGTAAATGGAGCTGCAGGTTTTTTTGTCGCAGGCTTTTTCTGAACATCGGTAACTTTAAACTGGGCGTTTTTACTCTTTTCTAAAAAAGCCTCAACTTCTTTTGTGTCTTTTAATTGTGTAGCTAATTCAGCTTTCAATTTTCCTTTGTTGGCAGTGAAATTACCATTTACACGATAGAAAGAAGAAACCTTGAAATTTTCAATTTCTTTCTCTTTTTCTACGATTAATTTTACTGCTACAGATTGAACGCGACCAGCAGACAAGCTTGGTCTCACCTTTTTCCACAGTACAGGCGACAATTCAAAACCAACCAATCTATCAAGAACGCGACGTGCTTGTTGTGCATTTACCAGTTCTTGATTAATACTTCTTGGATTGTCAATTGCTTTTAGAATAGCAGTTTTTGTAATCTCGTTGAAAGTAATGCGTTTCGTGTCTTTTTTGTTGAGTCCTAAAGTTTCATACAAGTGCCAAGAAATTGCTTCTCCCTCACGATCCTCATCGGTAGCGAGCCATACAGTCTCGGCTTCCTTAACTAATTTCTTTAACTCTGCTACGACATTTTTTTTGTCTGCTGATACTTCGTATGCGGGCAAAAAATTATTTTCAATATCAATCGCTAAACCCTTTTTTGCGAGGTCTCTGACATGACCGAAACTTGACTTTACAACGAAGTCTTTACCTAAATAACCTTCAATAGTTTTTGCTTTTGCAGGTGACTCAACGATTACTAAATTTTTTGCCATTTTTAAGAACGATTTTGCACTTGGAACTGCGAAAATAAACATAATTATTTTTCATTTCCTAATTTATAGTGCGACTAATTTCTTCATTTTTCACCTATATACTACGTATATTTTTTTTTAAAGCTATGAAGATTATCAAAATGGAAAATCGTCTTTTGTGATTTAGGTACATTTTAATAAATAAAGTTGACAGATAAAATATTAATTTTTGTTAATTCATTTCTATTGAAGTAAATTAGTAAAGTCGTTTCATTGAGTTAAGAGATGATTTTTTGACGAGGAAACAGATAAAAAACGATTTATTTTCTTGATTTACGCTTTTAGTACACTTAGAAATTAAATTTTTTATAATTTTAACGCAAATTTAAAGTAATTATGAAGAGACTTTTATACTCATTTGCACTTGTTTTGTTTGCTGGTACAACTGGTTATGGTCAGACGTTTGGCTGTCATACAGATCATTATCACCAGCAGATGATCAATGAAAATCCACAATTATTAAAGGATTATAAACAATTATTTGAAAACATTCGTGTAAAATCGGATGTTGATACAAATTTATTGGTTATTCCAGTAGTTTTCCACATCTTACACCAAAATGGAATAGAAAATATTTCAGATCAACAAGTGTTTGATGCGGTTGAAGTATTAAATCGTGATTACAGAAAGAGAAATGCTGATACTGCCTTAGTTATTCCAGCATTCGATACCCTTATCGCAGATACACATATCGAATTTAGATTAGCTTCTTACGATCCATGGGGCAACTGTACAAATGGTATCAATCGTAT